>JAHFCD010000294.1 GCA_023249695.1 Elusimicrobiota bacterium | reverse complement strand
TAGATTATCATTGTAACACAATGATACGAACCTTCAATAATCGGTCCCCCAAGATCCACCCCAAGGCCTTCGTGCACGACTCCGCCGAGGTCATCGGAAAGGTCTCCCTCGCGGAGGACGCGTCGGTGTTCCCCGGCTGCGTCCTGCGCGGCGACATCGACGAGATCAAGATCGGCGCCCGGTCGAACATCCAAGACCTGACGGTGATCCACACCCGCAACGGGAAGCCCGCGATCATCGGCAAGGGCGTGACGGTCGGACATCGCGCCGTTCTGCACGGATGCCGCCTGGGCGACCAGGTGCTCGTCGGCATGGGCGCGATCATCATGGAGGCGACGGTGGGAGCGCGCACGCTCATCGGCGCCGGCGCGCTGATCCCGGCGGGCGCCAAAATCCCGTCCGGCGTGCTCGTGCTCGGCTCGCCCGGCAAGGTCGTACGCAAGCTCCGCCCCGAAGAGCTGAAGATGCTCGGCGAAAGCGAGCGCATGTACGTCGCGCTCGCGCGCCGCCACAAAGCCGCCTCGCGCGTCGTGTTCGGCGCTTAAGCGATGACCCCCGCGACGGCCTTCCTCGCGGGCGCCCTGGTCGGCGCCACCGGCGCCGGCGCCGCGGCCCGAGCCCTCTACCGCCGCAAGGCGGAGCTGTTCGGCCGCCTGTTCTCCTTCGCGATGCACGAGCTCAACACGCCGATCACCGCGGTCAACATGACCGTCATCAACCTGCTCTCGGAGGTGTTCGGCGAGCTGCCGGCTCCGCTCAAGCCCTGGATCGAGATGACGCGGGAGCAGGTCGGCCGCCTCAACGGCCTCGTCGGCGAGGTCCGCGATTTCGTGCACATGGAGCTGCATCAGGACCTGCGCGTCGCGAAATCCGAGCTGACGGTCGCCGAGATTCTGGACGAGGCCCTCGTCTCCATCCGCCGCGGCATGGAGCAGGCCGGCGTCGATTTTCAGGTCTCGGCCGCCGAGGGCCTGCCGGCGGTGAACACCGACCCGGACCGCGCGGCGCGCTGCCTGTCGAGCGTGCTCTTCCACGCGCGCAAGTTCCGGACCGGCGGGCCGATCTCGCTCGCCGTGTCCCGCGTCCCCGCGGGCGTGGGCTTCGCCGTCACCTACCAGGGCGCGCCCATGACTCCGGAGGCCGTCGAAGAGAGCCTCGACCTCTACTACCCCGCGCGCGTGCGCAAGGATCAGGTGCTGGGCGCGACCGGCCTCGGCCTCGGCCTGATCCGCCGGGTCGCGCGCCTGACCGGCGGCGACCTCGCTTTCATCGCGGCGGAGGACGGCCGCGCGACCGTGACGCTGTCGTACGCAACGATGGAGGCAAAAACATGACCCCGGCGCGCATCCTAGTCGTCGAAGACGAACCCGAGATCGCGGACAACCTGGCGGCGCTTCTGACGGCCAAGGGCCACAAGGTGACGACCTGCCTCGAGGGCGCGGACGGCGTGGCCCGCGCGCGCAAGGAGACCTTCGACCTGCTCCTGCTCGACGTCATGCTGCCGCGGATGTCCGGCTTCGACGTGTGCAAGCTCCTGCGCGCCGATCCCAAGACCGCGAAGCTCAAGATCGTCATGGTCACCGGCCTCGGCCGCATGGGGGACGTCGAGGAGGCGTTTCGCGCGGGCGCCGACGATTACCTGATCAAGCCGTTCGATTCGGCCCGCCTATTCAAGAAGATCGAGAAGGTGCTGGCGACGCCGTGAGCCGCGCCCTTCTGCTCGCGCTGCTCGCGCTGGCCGGCGCGCTTCCGGCGCGCGCGCTCGAGGCGTCCGCCGCCAAGGTCGACATCACCCCCGACCTTAAAACCGAGAAGGTCTGGCTCGCGGGGTTCGGCGCGAAGGGGCGCCGGCCGACGGGCGTCCACGATCCCCTCTACGCCCGCGTGGTCCTCCTGCGCGAGGGGAACAAGACGGTCGCCCTCGTCGGGCTCGATCTTCTCGGCTTTTACCTCAATGACACCCGCGCCCTCCGCGCGCGTTGGGAAAAGAGCGACCCGAGCCGCCGTCTGTTCGTGCACGCGACGCATACCCACTCGGGGCCGGACACCCTCGGGCTCTGGGGCCCGGCGGTCGGGCGGTCGGGGATCAACCGGGCCTACATGGACCGGATCGAAGGGCGGATCGTCGAAGCCCTCGCTCTCCTGGAGGCCCAGCTTCGCCCGGTGACGGCCGCCGGAGGACACGGGACGCTCGACCCGCGAGGACTGTGCCGCGACCTGCGCGACCCGGTCGTCATCGATCCCAACCTCGCGGTGCTCAGGCTCAACGGCGCCGACGGCAAGGCCGTGGCCACGATCGTGAACTGGTCCTGCCATCCGGAGGTCATCGGGCGCGAGAACATGCTCATCACCGCCGACTATCCCGGCCCCTTGTGCGCGCGCATCGAGGAGAAGACCGGCGGCCAATGCCTGTTCCTCAACGGCGTCATCGGCGGCCTGATGTCGCCGGACGCCAAGGCCGAGAACTTCTACGAGACCGCGCGCATCGGCGCCGCGGTCGCCGACGCCGCGCTCGCGCTGAAGACGGCTCCGGGAGGGCGCGGCCTCGCCTATCGCTTCGAAAACGTGATGGTCCCCGTCGAGAACTCCCGCTATCTGCTGTTCCTGTACGCTTTAACCGCGGGGCACACGCTGCACGCGGCGGACGGCGCGCCGCTGGCCGCGTGGCGGGCGTGGCCGCTGTCCTTGCGCCATCTCCTATTCGGCCTCTCCGCGAGCCGGCGCCCGTTCATCGAGACCGAGGTGTCGGTCCTCGATGTCGGCCCCGCGCGCCTGCTGGGCATGCCCGCCGAGGTGTTCCCGGAGCTCGCGATCGGCGGCTACGACGGAAAATATTCCTTCGGCCAGCCGCGCGTCACGCCGGACGTGGCGCGTGACCTGAAGGACAGCCCGAAGGGTCCCTATCTGCGCGACCTGATCAAGGCGCCCGTGCCGATGATCGTGGGCCTCGCCAACGACGAATTGGGCTATCTCGTCCCCGAGTACGACTTCAAGGTCAGGACCTCGAAGTCCCTGCTCCCGCGCTGGCCCGGCCATTACGAGGAAACCAACTCGATCGGCCGGTCGGCGACCGCGATCCTGACCTCCGCCGCGGCCCGCCTCCTCAAAGAGCCGCGGCCTTAGCCGAGGAAGGCGAGAGCGAGGCGGTAGCCGGCGAAGGACAACGCATAGGCGAGCCCGAACAGGAAGCCGAACTGAAGCGCCGGGATCTTCCAGCTGTTCGTCTCGCGGCGCACGGTGACGATCGTGGACACGCACTGCAGCGCGATCGCGAAGAAGATCAGCAGGCTCACGGCGGTCGCGACGCCGTAGCGCCGGGTCCCGTCGGTGTTGCGCGCCTCGCGCAGCGCCGCGATCAAGCCGTCCGAGGCGTTGGATTCTCCGCCGAGCGCGTAGATCGTGCCGAGCGTGCCGACGAATACCTCGCGCGCGGCCAACGCCGACAGCGACGCGATCGAGATGCGCCAATCCCAGCCGAGCGGCCGGAATACGGGCTCGATGAACCGTCCGGTGCGGCCGAGCACGCTGCCCTCGATGCGGGCGGCCGCGAGCCGGCCCAGCAGGGCGTTTTCAAGGATCGGGTTCGCGGGGGCGGAGGCGCGCGCGGTCGCGAGCTCGGCCTCGAGAGGCGCGAGGCGCGCCGCGTCGCGGGGGAACGCCGCCAGCGCCCACAAGACGAGGCTCAGCAGGAAAATGACCTGCCCGGCGCGTGACAGGAAGTGCCAGCAGCGCGCCCAGACGTAGCGCGCGAGCTCGCGCGCGCTCGGCACGCGATAGGGCGGCAGGATGGTCGCGGGGGAGGGATGCAGCTCGTGCAGGGAGGTGAACTTCAGCGCGAGGGCGAGCAGCAGCGCCACGACGATTCCGAAAACGTACATGCCCGCCATGACGGCGCCCTGGCCGTTGAAGCCGAGCGGGCGGAAGGACTTCGGCACGAAGGCGGTGATGAGCAAAGTGTAGACCGGGACGCGCGCCGAGCACGTCATCAGCGGCGTGAGCAGAATGGTGACGATGCGGCGCTTCTCGCTCGGGATGGTGCGCGCGGCCATCACGCCGGGAATCGCGCAGGCGAAGCCCGACAGGAACGGGATGAAGACGCGTCCGTCGAGGCCGAACGGGCGCAGCGCGCGATCGACCATCGCACCCGCGCGCGGCAGGTAGCCGCTTTGCTCGAGGAAGCCGATCATCGTGAACAGGATCGCGATCTGGGGGACGAACACGACGACGGCGGAGACGCCGGGGATGGCGCCGTCGCACAGCAGGCT
>JAHFCD010000293.1 GCA_023249695.1 Elusimicrobiota bacterium | reverse complement strand
CTCCTGCTTCGAGAGCGTTCCGCTGAGCCCGAAGAAGGCGGCCGAGGCGGCGTGCGCCGAGGAGTTGTCCCACGCGCGCGTGCACGCGGCCTGCGACGCGGCCGACATCCCGAAGGTCTGCGCGGGCGTCAAGCCGGGCGCCGACCGGGTGATGAGCTGCCTGCGCAAGCACCAGAAGGGGCTCGGCGCGGAATGCCGGAAAGCCCTCAAGACCTACGATGACGGCGCCGGCGGCGTCCGCAAAAAGAGCCGTCACGGCGGCGTGGCCGCCGTTCGCTGCTGATCGGGACCTCCCGATTTTCCCGGAAATTGACAGGGCGAGCCGCAATTCGTAGAATGCTCCGTCGCCGCCGAGAATGCCGACACAACCCGAGCCTTCTAAGGAAAGCCGCAACAGCGCCTTAGCGGTCGCGTTGAGCGTCGGTTGGGAGCTGGCCTCCTTCAGTTTGCTCGGCGTCGGTCTGGGATATTGGCTTGACGGGCATTTCAAATCCTCGCCGTGGGGAACGCTCGTCGGCGCGCTCTTTGGAATCGTGATTGGACTCTATCGCCTCATCCGGACCTTCAGCGTTTCGAAAAACGGCGGCGCGGGCCGCCGCTGAGGGCGCCGTCGTCGCGGCGATCGGCGTGCTCGCCGCGGGGCGCGTCTGGTCGTCGGAGGCCGATCGCAAGAGCGTGATGATCGGCGCGGCCGCCGCGTGGGCGGCGTCGTCGGCGAGCGTCGCCTGGCTGCTGTGGGCGAGGGGGCGCTCGATGAAGGCCTTCTGGTGGGCCTTCGGCGGCGGGATGGTTCTGCGGGCGGGCGTGCTGGCGGCCCTGGCGGTGTGGGGCTATCGACGGGCGGCGGTGTCGTTTGAAGGACTGCTTTTGTCGTACGTGTTCGTGCTGCTGGCCCTGTTGTTGACGCTGGAGATGAGGCACCTCAAGATCAAATGAATTTCGAGCACATTCTCGCGCACCACCTCGTCGATCACAAGACTTCGCATAAGGTCGTCGCCACGGTCGCCGGCTTGCCGGTCGACCTGGGCTTCTCCCCTCTGATCCGCACGATGTGGATCGCGTGCGCCGTCGCGGTCGTCTCGCTGACCTTCGCCGCCCGCTCGCAGTCGAGCCTGGCGCGCGTGCTGCGCTCGATGTTCGAGCCCGTGGCGCTGTTCGTGCGCGACGAGATCCTCGAGCCGATCTTCGGCCACCACGCCGGCCACTACCTGCCCTACTTCCTCACCTTGTTCTTCTTCCTGCTCACCTGCAACCTGCTCGGCCTGGTGCCGCACATGTCGGGCGTGACCGCGAATCCGTGGGTCACGGCGGGCATGGCGATCTGCACCTTCGGCCTGATCCAGTACGCCGGAGTCAAAGAACAAGGCCTCGGTTCTTATATCGTGCACATCGTGCCCGGCGGCGTGCCGCTCGTCCTGTGGCCGCTGCTGTTCGTCATCGAGGTGTTCGGCATGTTCGCCAAGTGCATCTCGCTGTGCATCCGCCTCTTCGCGAACATGCTCGCCGGCCACGTCGTCTCGCTCGCGTTCCTCTGCATGATCTTCATCTTCGCGGAGATGAGCAAGGCGATCGGCGCGGGCATGATCGTCCCGTCGGTCGGCATGGCCCTTTTCATCTATACGATGGACGTTCTGGTGTCCTTTCTTCAGGCGTACATCTTCACGTTCTTGACCGCCCTGTTCGTGGGCGGCGCCGTTCACCCGCACTAGCTGCGGAGGTCGCACCCCGGAAGCCAGAAGGCGGCCGGGATCATGTCGTCAGGAGACTCAAATGAACATGACTTACCTCGGACTTTCCTACATCGGCGTTTTCGTCGGCGCGGGCCTTTGCCTCATCGGCGGCGCGTACGGCATCTCCAAGCTCGCGGGCGCGGCCCTCGAGGGAGCCGCTCGCCAGCCTGAGTCGGCCGGCGCGCTGCAGACGATGATGATCATCCCTGCCGCCATGATCGAAGGCCTCGGCCTGCTCGCGCTCGTCAGCGTCCTGCTCGCCGCTCTCGCCCTCAACGCGGGCGTTCCCGTCGCCTCCGCCTCTCACGGCGCGGAAGCTCCGGCCGCCGCGACGCACTAAGAACGAAAAAGTCTCCCGGGCGGCGCGGACCTCCCGCCCGGGAGCGCAAATTTTCCGTGAAACGACGCAGGAGCTGACAACGACATGGGCGATCTTCTCAAACCCGATCTCGGGCTGACCGTCTGGACCATCGTGACCTTCCTCTGCCTGGTGGGCATCCTCAAGGCGTTCGCCTGGGGCCCGCTGCTGAAGTCGGTCGAGGACCGCGAGGCGCGACTGAAGGCCGATCGCGAGGGCGCCGAGAAGGCCCGCTCCGAGGCGGAGCGGATCCAGAAGGAGCTCGAGGCCCAGCTCGCCGGCGTCCAGGCCAAATCGAAGGTCTTACTGGAGGCGGCGCTTCGCGACGGCGAGGCGCTGCGCGCCAAGCTCAAGGCCGAGGCCGAGGCGGACGCCGCCGCGATCAAGGCGAAGACGACGCTCGAGCTCGCCGCCGAAAAGGACAAGCTCGTCGGCGACCTGCGCAAGGAAGTCGTCAACCTCTCGGTGCTCGCCGCCGAGAAGCTGCTGCGCAAGTCCGTCGACGCGGGCGTGCAGAAGAGCGTCCTCGACGGTTTCTTCAAGGACCTGGATTCCACGAAGAAGGCGGGGAGCAACTAAATGCAGGCCTCCGATCGCGTCCTGGCCGGCCGCTACGCGGCCGCTCTTTTCCAGGCCGCGTCCGCCAAGGGCGAGGAGCAGAAGGTCCAAGCGGACCTCGGCTCCGCGCACAAGCTCCTGCTCGACGCGATGGCCGCGCTGCGGCATCCGCGCGTGCCCCCGGCGAGCAAGAAGAAGCTGGTGCACGACGCTCTCGGCGACAAGGTCGGCGCGACGACGCTGAAGTTCCTCGACCTCCTCGTCGACAAGAAGCGCTTCGACCTGATGATCATGGTGTCCGCCGTTTTCACGAAGCTGGCCGCCGACAAGCGCGGCTCGGCGAAGGCGCACGTGCGCAGCGCCGCCCCGCTTTCGCCCGAGGCGCAGCGGGAGCTCGCGGCGAAGCTGAAGAATTTCACCGGAAAAGAGATCGAACTCGACGTAAAAGAAGACCCGGAACTGATCGGCGGCGTCACCGTCAAGATCGGCGACTGGGTCCTGGATTCCAGCCTGCGCGGACAACTGCGCCGGCTGAGGGAGAGCTTCAACTAACATGGCCATCCGACCCGAAGAAATCACCGCCGTCATCAAGACGCAGATCGAAGGCTTCTCAGGCTCCACGGAGCTGAAGGAAGAAGGCTCGGTCCTGCAGGTCGGCGACGGCATCGCGCGCGTCTACGGCATCGAGAACGCCATGTCGGGCGAGCTCCTCGAGTTCCCCAACGGCGTCATGGGCATGGTGCTCAACCTCGAGAAGGAGAACGTCGGCTGCGTGCTGTTCGGCACCGACACGCTCGTCAAGGAAGGCGACCCCGTTCGCCGCACCGGCAAGATCGCCCAGGTGCCCGTCGGCGAGGCCATGATCGGCCGCGTCGTGGACGCGCTCGGCCGCCCGATCGACGGCAAGGGCCCCATCAAGACGACGAAGTCCCGCCCGATCGACGTCGTCGCGCCCGGCGTCATGGAGCGCGCGCCCGTCGTCGAGCCGCTGCAGACCGGCGTGAAGGCGATCGACGCGATGATTCCGATCGGCCGCGGCCAGCGCGAGCTGATCATCGGCGACCGCCAGACCGGCAAGACGGCGATCGCGATCGACGCGATCATCAACCAGAAGAACCAGCCCAACCGCCCGATCTGCATCTACGTGGCCGTCGGCCAGAAGCAGTCCACCGTCGCGGCCGTCGTGCAGAAGCTGCAGGACGCCGGCGCGATGGAGTACACGACGGTCGTCATGGCCGGCGCCTCCGAGCCCGCGCCGATGCTCTACATCGCGCCTTACGCCGGCTGCGCGATCGGCGAGGAGTTCCTGTGGGCGGGCAAGGCCGTGCTCGTGATCTACGACGACCTGTCCAAGCACGCCGCGGCGTACCGCCAGCTCTCGCTGCTGCTGCGCCGCCCCCCGGGCCGCGAAGCCTACCCCGGCGACGTGTTCTATCTGCACAGCCGCCTGCTCGAGCGCGCCTGTAAGCTGTCGAAGGAGAACGGCGGCGGCTCGCTCACCGCGCTGCCGATTATCGAGACGCAGGCCAACGACGTCTCGGCCTTCATCCCGACGAACGTCATCTCGATCACCGACGGTCAGATCTACCTCGAGTCGAACTTGTTCTACTCGGGCATCCGTCCCGCCG
>JAHFCD010000292.1 GCA_023249695.1 Elusimicrobiota bacterium | reverse complement strand
ATCCCCACTCGTTTTCGTACCAGCCGAACACCTTCACGAGGTTTCCGTCGATGACGTCGGTGAGCGTGGAGTCGAACACCGAGGAGTGCGCGTTGCCCATCACGTCGCGGGACACGATCTGGTCCTCGTTGTACTGCATGAAGCCCTTGAGCTTGCCCGACGCCGCGGCCTTCTTGAAGGCCTCGTTGACTTCTTCCTTCGTCACCGACTTGTTGAGCACGGCGGTCAGGTCGACGATGGAGACGTCCTGGACGGGGACGCGGATCGCGCAGCCGTTCAGCTTGCCCTTGAGCTGCGGGAGGACGAGGCCGATCGCCTTGGCGGCGCCGGTGGACGACGGGATCATGGAGACGGCGGCCGCGCGCGCCCGGCGCAGGTCGGTGTGGCGCTGGTCGAGGAGGTTCTGGTCGTTGGTGTAGGCGTGGACCGTGGTCATCAGGCCGGACTTGATGCCGAAAGCCTCGTCGAGAACCTTGCCGAGCGGGGCGAGCGCGTTCGTCGTGCAGGACGCGTTCGAAATGATCGTGTGCTTCGCCGGGTCGAAGAGCTCGTTGTTGATGCCCATGCAGATGGTGATGTCCTCGCCCTTCGCGGGGGCGGAGATCACGACCTTCTTCGCGCCGCCGGCGAGGTGGCCCTTGGCCTTGTCGGCCTCGGTGAAGAAGCCGGTGGACTCGATGACGATCTCGACGCCGACCGACGCCCAGGGAAGCTTGGAGGGGTCCTTCTCGGCGAACACCTTGATCAGGCGGCCGTCGATCTTCAGGTCGTTGCCGACGGCTTCCACGGTCCCGGGGTACGGGCCGAAGGTCGAGTCGTACTTGAACAGACCCGCGTTCATCTTCGCGTCCGTCAAATCGTTGATCGCGACGATCTGGATGTCGGGATTCTTGAGAGAGGCGCGCATGACGAGGCGCCCGATGCGTCCGAAACCGTTGATGCCGACTTTGATAGCCATGATGAGACCTCCGGGAGCCGGTTTGACGCCGGCCGAAGACTGATCCTAGCGTTTTTCGCGCGGATTTTCCACCCCCGGGCTCGGACGGCGAACGGGTGAGGAGGGCCTTTAGTTCGCCAGGGCTTTCGACGCGATCGCGGCCTGCGCCGCCGCCAGCCGCGCGATCGGCACGCGATAGGGAGAACAAGAGACATAACCGAGGCCGGCATCATGAAAGAATCGGATCGAGGCCGGATCTCCCCCGTGCTCCCCGCACACGCCGATCTTCAAGCCCGGCCGGGACTTGCGTCCCTCCTCGACGGCCATGCGCACGAGGCGGCCGACGCCGGAGACGTCGAGCGAGCGGAACGGATCCGCGGCGAGGATCTTCATCTCGAGGTACTGGCCGATGTAGCGCCCATAGTCGTCGCGCGAGTATCCCAAGGTCATCTGGGTCAGATCGTTCGTGCCGAAGGAGAAGAACTCGGCCTCGGCGGCGATCTCGCCGGCGGTGAGCGCGGCGCGCGGCACCTCGATCATCGTGCCGACCTGGTAGCGGATGCAGGTCCCATACTCGTTGAAGACCTCTTCGGCGATCACGGAAATGCGCTTCTTCTGGTGGCGGAGCTCCGTGACGTGCCCGACGAGCGGGATCATGATCTCGGGCTCGGCCTTGATGCCCTCACGGGCGAGCTCGCAGGCGGCCGAGAGGATCGCGCGCGCCTGCATGTCGGTGATCTCGGGATAGGTGATGCCGAGGCGGCAGCCCCGGTGGCCGAGCATCGGATTGGCTTCCTTGAGCTCGAGCGTCTTGGCCCACAGCTTCGCGGCGTCGAAGCCGTGGCGCGCGGCGGCGGCGTCCGCGTCCTCCCGCGTGCGCGGCAGGAACTCGTGCAGGGGCGGGTCGATCGTGCGGACGGTGACGGGGCGGCCGCGCATCTGCTTGAAGATCGCCTTGAAGTCGGCCTTCTGGAGCGGGTACAAGGCCTTGACCGCCTCGTAGCGCTCGGCCTCGGAGTCGGCGAGGATCATCGCCAGGACCTTGGGGATGCGGTCGTCGCCGAAGAACATGTGCTCGGTGCGGCACAGCCCGATGCCCGCGGCGCCCAGGGCGGTCGCCGTGCGCGCGTCCTCGGGGGTGTCGCCGTTGGCGCGAACTTCCAAGGTGCGAGCCGAGTCGGCCCAGGCCATGAAGGTCTTGTAGCGGCGGTACAGGTCCGACTTCGCCGCGGGGCGCTTGCCGAGCAGGACCTCGAGTATTTCCGAGGGCTGAGTCTCGACGCGGCCGGCGAGGACGCGGCCCTTGAAGCCGTCGAGGGAGATCCAGTCCCCCTCTTTCAGGATCTCGCCGCCGAACTTCATCGTCCCGGCGCTTTCGTCCATCTCGAGCGCGCCGCAGCCGACGACGCAGACCTTGCCCATGCCTCGCCCGACGACGGCGGCGTGGCTGGTCATTCCGCCGGTGGCGGTCAAAATGCCCTCGGCCGCGGCCATGCCGTGGATATCATCCGGATTCGTTTCGGGCCGGACCAATATCACGGGGCCCGTCTTCGCTTCCTCGACGGCCCGATTGGCGGAGAAATAGACGCGGCCGGTCGCGGCGCCGGGCCCGGCGGGCAGGCCCTTGGCGAGCACCTTCGCCGCGGCCGAGGCCGCCTCGTCGAAGACGGGGCGCAGCAGCTCGTCGAGCTGCTCCGGGGTCAGGCGCATGACGGCCTGATCCGCCGTGATCAGGCCTTCCGCCACCATGTCCACGGCGATGCGCAGCGCGGCCATGGCCGACCGTTTGCCCGTGCGCGTCTGGAGCATGAACAGTCGCCCCTTCTCGATCGTGAACTCCATGTCCTGCACGTCGCCGTAATGCTTTTCGAGCTTGTTCGAGATCTCGAGCAGCCGCTTGTAGGTTTTCGGCATCGCCCCCCGCAATTCCGCCAACGGGCGGGGGGTGCGGGTGCCGGCCACGACGTCTTCCCCCTGCGCGTTGACGAGGAACTCCCCGTAGAAGGCGCGCTCGCCGGTGCCGGGATCGCGCGTGAAGCCGACGCCGGTGGCGCAGTCGGCGCCCATGTTGCCGAACACCATCGCCTGCACCGTGCACGCGGTGCCGAGATCGTCGGGAATCCGGTTGAGCTTGCGGTACGCGATCGCGCGCGGGTTGTTCCACGACTCGAACACCGCGGTGACGGCGAGGCGCAGCTGGTCGCCGGGCTCCTGAGGGAACGGGAAGCCGGCGTGCTCCTTATATATCTGCTGGAAGATGGCGACGAGTTTCTGCAGGGCCTGGGTCGAGAGGTCGGCGTCGCTCTGCACGTCGGCCCCGGCCTTGACCTGGCGCAGCGCGGACTCGAAATGGTCCTTGTCGATGCCCTTGACCACGTTGCCGAACATCGCGATGAAGCGCCGGTAGCAGTCCCAGGCGAAGCGCGGATTGCCGGTCTGCGCCTCGAGGCCGCGGACGGTCTTGTCGTTGAGGCCGAGGTTGAGGATCGTGTCCATCATGCCCGGCATCGAGAACTTCGAGCCGGAGCGCACGGACACGAGCAAGGGGTTGCGGACGTCGCCGAAAGTCCGGCCGGTGGATTTCTCGAGCTTCTTCACGGCGGCGAGGAATTCGCCGACCACGTCTCGCCCGATGGACTTCGCCGAGCGGTCCGGATGGCGCATCGCGTGACGGGTGAGACCTTTCTCGGTCTTGCGCGCGTAGTAGGCGCGGCACACGTCGGTCGTGACGGTGAAGCCCGGCGGCACCGGCAGGCCGATGCGCGACATCTCGAAGAGGCCCGCCCCCTTCCCGCCGAGCAAAGCGCGCGCCGCGTCGCGGTCCAGCCGCGACACCGTGCGGACGTCAGACGGCTCCCCGAAGCTGTAGACGGTCTTGGCCATGCCCCGTAAATAGCATAACGCCCACCCGCGCCAACAGCGAATCAGGCCCCGTTCACCGGGCGATTTTAAGGCGCGCGCCCGGCGTCCGCGGCCGCGTTCTCCGACGGAGCGGCGCCCGGCGCGCCCAGGATTACTGTCTATTATTGTAGACATGTAATTGCCGGCCGGCGTGGGCCACGGACAGGGCCGCGGCGAAGGTCGCCGAAGACAGGAAGCACGCGACGGTCAGGAGCACCAGCAGCGGCACCAGCACCACGGTGACGACGCCGAGCAGTCCCAGGACGGCGAGCCGTTTCATGCCGTCATCCTGGCTTAATCCCCGTTTCGAGGCGGCGACGGCCAGGTCAACTTTTCGCGACGGGCGGGCGCGCCTCTAGCGGTTGAGGAGCACGATCTCCACGCGCTGGTCGGAGAACGGGGCCCGCGAAGCGTCCACGCCGATGTGGCGCGTCGC
>JAHFCD010000291.1 GCA_023249695.1 Elusimicrobiota bacterium | reverse complement strand
CGCGGACGAGGTCTCGCATCTCGAAACTTTGGTCAAGCGCTTTGAGGACAGCGAAAAGGCTTGGCAGCGCATGACGGCCCCGATCGACGACGCCGACCCGTGGACCCAGGTCGAGGAGCATATGCTCAAGGTCGACAAGGACTCCGAACGAAGCTGGAAATACTTCTCCAAGTAGCTCGCCGTCGGCGAGCCCGCACCCCCGCCCCCCGGTCCGATTCGCCTTCGGCGAATCAGACGGGGGGCGGGCTCTTTTTCCTATAATGAAACCGATGAGAGAGTCCCGCCGGACGAACATGCTTATCGTGATCGCGCTGCTGATGATCGCGGTCGCGTTCGCGGCCTATTCGATCATCATGATGAACTGGTTCAAGACGCCCTCCCGTCCGGGAGGAGGCGCCGCCGTCGGCGCCACGGCGGCGTCGCGGGCCGAGGCCGAGGACCGTCTGGCCTCCGCCCGAAGAGAGTTCCGCACCCATCTGCTCGACGCCCGCTCGCACCTGCGGCTGGCCGACGCCCTTTGGAAGGCGGGACGCCCGGTCGACACCTTCTACGTGATCTATGCCGCCCGCCAGCTCTTCAGCGAGGAGGCCTTCCGGCGCGCCCATGCCGAGGTTGTCCTCGGCGCGGGCGGGCCCGCGGCCGAAATGCGCGGGCGCCTCCAGGGCCTGCGCGACGCGTCCCTGACCGTCCCCGTCCACGCGGAGATCGCCCGCGAGCATCCCGACACGCCCGAAGGCCGCGAGTCGCTCGACGCGCTGTCGCGCATGGCCGCCGGCGACGAGCGCGCCTCGGGCGGCGAGTCGGCGACGCTCGCCCGCACCGCCCTCGAAGAGCTCCATCACGACGACCCCAAGCACCCCGGCAAGCTCGCCGCGCTCGGCATGGCGTTCTTCGCGCGCGGCGACTACGCGCTCGCCCACGCCGTCGCCTCCGAGGCCCTCGCCAAGGACCCGAATCAGGCGGGCGCCGCGCAGATCATGGGCGCGCTGGCGCTCCAGCAGAGGGACATGGACGGCGCTCTGCGCTGGCTGTCCGCCTCCTGGGACCGCAATCCCGACGATCTGTACAGCGCCTCGAAGCTGGCGCAGATCTACGACAAGCGCCGCGCCGACGCCGAGGGCGCGCTGCCGTTTTACCTGGCCCTGTACCGGCAGAACCCCGATTTCACCGACGTCGGCGAGCCCGTCGAGCGCCGCATCCGCGAGACCCTCGACGCGCGCCGCGAATCGCTGCTCCAGCACGCGCCGGTGGAGGGCCTCGGCGCCCGCTTCGCGCTCGACGACGCCTCGCTGCGCGCCGAGGCCTGCCTGCGCGCGGCCTCCTTCAAGGATCCGCGCTGGATCGAGCGCCTGGGCGAGCTGCTCGACGACGACGCGGAGATCGTGCGCCGCAACGCCGACTTCGCGCTGTTCGAGATCGGCAAGAAGGACCTCGACGCGGTCCGCGCCCGCCGCGACGCGTGGCTCGCCAGCGACCGCCCGCTGGTGCGCATCCGCGCGCTCAACCTCTTCGCCGATCTGGAAGGCAAGAACGTCCTGCCCGCGCTGACCACCGCGCTGCGCGACCCCAATCCCGCGGTGCGCGCCTTCGCCAAGGTCATGGTCCTCGATCATTACTTCGCCGCGGCGCCCGAAGGCGTCAAGCTCCGCGCGCGCTACCTGGCCGAGGAGAAAGACCCCGAGGCCCTGTCGCTGCTGTCGCGCTTCCCCGCGCAATGACCTTCGTCGACACTCATGCGCACCTGGGCGACCCCCAGTTCGACCTCGACCGCGACGCCGTCTTCGCGCGGGCCGAGGCGGCCGGGATCGCCCGCATCGTCGAGATCGCCGACCATCCCGATGAGTGGGCGCGCGCCGTCGCGATCGCCCGCGCGCGGCCGGCCGTCGCGCGCTGCACCTTGGGGCTCCATCCTTATTACGCCGATCTCTACGACGCCGCCTTCCTGCCCAAGCTGCGCGCCGCGCTCGACGCCGCGCCCGAGGCAGTCGCGATCGGCGAGATCGGCCTCGACTACGCGCGGGCCGAGGTCGCGCACGACGTCCAGCGGCGCGCGTTCGCGGACGTCGCGGCCGCCGCGAAGTCCTGGGGCGTGCCGGTCGTCGTCCACTGCCGCGACGCCTTCGCCGATCTGATCCCGATCCTCTCCGGCGTGTACGGCGGCAAGCCCGAGGGCCGCCGCTACTGGGGCGTCGTCCACTGCTTCACCGGCACGCCGGAGCAAGCCCAGGCGTGCGCGGAGCTCGGCTTCGCGCTCGGCGCCGACGGGCCGGTGACGTACAAGAAGAACGACGCGCTGCGCGAGGCGTTCCGGCGCGCGGGCCTGGACGCGGCCGTGCTCGAGACCGATTCCCCGTACCTGCCGCCGCAAAGCTCCCGCGGCAAGCGCAACGAGCCCTCCGCCCTCCTCGAGATCGCGGCGAAGCTCGCCGAGGTCTGGGACGTCCCGCTCGACGAAGTCGCCCGCCGCACGAGCGCGAACGCGGCCGCGCTGTACGGCTGGCCGTGATCCGTCCGCTGACCGACGCCGAGCTTGCCGAGGCGGCCGCGCTCGCCGCCGCGGCCTTCCGCGAGGACGCCGGGTTCGCCCACATTCTTCCGGATGACGCGCTGCGGCGCTGGCGCCTGCCGTCGATTCTGGAAGGGATGCTGCGCGTCGACCGCGCCTGCGGCGGGATCGTGACGGGGGCCTTCGACGACGGGGCCCTCGTCGGCGTCGCCTCGGTGCTGCCGCCCCAGGCGGCCGAGGCCGACCTCGCCCACTGGACGCGGGAGCTTCCCCGCCTGGGCTGGCTCGCGTTTTCGCCCGCGACTTTGCTGCGCGCGATGGGAATACGGCGCGCGATCGAGAGCGTCAGGCCCAAGACGCTCGACTACCTGAACCTGCTCGCGGTGCACCCCGCGACGCAGGGCCGCGGCGTCGGCGCGGCCCTGCTCAACGCCGCGCCGAAGGCCCTGTACCTCGAGACCTTCGAGGAAAAAAACGCCGAGTGGTACCAAAAGCGCGGCTTTCGCTTGGGGAGCGAGGTCCGCTCGCCCGTCCGTCCGGCGTTCTGGACCCTGCGGCGCGGCTGAACGGCCTCAGCCCCGCCACGCCCGATAATCCTCGACCGTGTCCACGTCGCGCAGGAGCTCGAGCCGGCGCACCGTGAGGTCGAGCGCCTCGGCCCGGCCCAGGCTTTGCGCCAAGGTCCTCTCCGTGGACCATTCCACGCCCGCGAAGATTCCGGGCTCCGGCGCCGACTGGCCGACGAGCCAATAGCCGCCGTCCTCCGAAGGCCCGAAGACCGCCGCGGCTTCCTTCAACGCCAGGAAGGCCGCGCCGAGGCGGGCGGCGTCGACGCCGGGACAATCCGTTCCGATCGTGGCGACGCGCGTGTAGCCGTCGACGAACAGATCGGCGTGCGCGGCCGCAAGCCTCTCGCCGAGGCCGCCGGGCGCCTGGCGCCGGACGACGAGGCCCTGCTCCGCGGCCCACGCGTCCGGCTCCCCGTCGTAATACACGAAGGCGTCCCCGCCGGCGGCCGCGAACTCGCGCGCGACGGCGAAGGTCCGCAGGGCGAGCTCGCGATAGGCCGCGGCCGCCGCCTCGTTTCCGATTGCCGCGGCGAGGCGGGTCTTCACCCGGCCCGGAAGGGGCGGCTTGGCGAACACGGCGAGGGCGTCGCGCCGCCGGGGGCGGCCGGTGTACGCGCTCCACAGGCGCTCGGGATCGGCGCCCAGGCGCCAGGCGGTCCGGAAGCAGGCGTTGCGCGCGACGTTGGCGAGCGCGCCGCGCCGCTCCAGGCGCGCGGCGGAGGTCTCGACGGCCTGCGGCAGGGTCGCGACGCCGCCGGCGCGGCGCAGACGGCGGACCAGATCCGCGTCCTCGAACAGCGGCAGCGGCGCGAAGCCCCCGCTGTCCCGGTAGGCCGCGGCGTTCAGCGCCAGGCCCTGGTCCCCATACGGTTCGCCGAAGAAGCGGCTGCGGGCGTTGGCGCCGGCCGCGACCGCGGCCGCCGCCGTCCCGCCGCCCGCGAAGGACAGGGAGAAGGCGAAGGCGCGGCGCGGGGCGGCGGCGAGCGCCGCGTCGAGAAGCCCCCGCCAGCCGCCCGGCGGGCGCGTGTCGGCGTGGAGGAACAGAAGCCTCCCTCCCGACGCGGCGGCGGCTCCGGCCGCGAGCTGGGCGCCGCGGCCGGCCGCCGAGCGCACGACCTTCGCCCCGGACCGGCGCGCGGCCTCGCGCGAGCCGGCGCGGCTGCCTCCGTCGGCGACGACGAGCTCGACCCCCGGGCCTCCG
>JAHFCD010000290.1 GCA_023249695.1 Elusimicrobiota bacterium | reverse complement strand
CCGGGCCGCGTCGGCCAGCGCCTTGGCTTCGTGGACGATCGCCTCGGGGTCGTGCAGGCGGCCGCGAAGCGCCTCGGCGGCCCCATCCGACGAGTCGAACAGGCCGGCGCCGACCTCGTGAGCGCCGTAGGCCGGCATCGCCGTGACCGAACGCTTGACCAGCGCGGCGAGGTACAGGAACCAGCCGTCGGGCAGCTCCCGCCCCGACGCCTTCATCCCTTCGGACAGGATACGAGCGAGCGCGGCGAGCTTCGCGGCGGTGCGCTCGGCGGCGGCGGCCGTGCCGTACACCTTGGCCGGGGCCGGCGTGGCGGCGTCCAGCGCGGCATCCGCCGCCGCGACGGCGGCCGCGGCGAGCGCTTCGCCGGGCTTGAGATCGTCCACGAGATCGGTCCAGCTCACGCGCGGCGACTCGGGCGTGCCGCGCGAGGAGTAGAACTGCAGGCCGTCGCGGCTGGCGGCGGCGACGACCACGGCCAAGGCGGAATCTCCCGGGGCGGCGACGGAGCCGGCCTTCGGCCCCGCGTTGCCGGCGCCGACCACGACGCCGATGCCGGAGGCGACGAGCCGGTCGATGAGCATGGTCAACGGAGTGCGCCGCGTCGTGGGCGCGGCCATCGTCAGGGAGATCAATACCGGCCCCTTGCCGCTCGCGGCCGCGGCAACCCGCTCGAGGGCGGCCATCACGCGCACCTCGGAGACGCCGGCGGCGGCGCGCACGCGCACGAACGACAGATCGGCGTCCGCGGCGATGTCGCCCGCTTGCCCGTCGTCGCCGAGCTCGATCGTCAACCCCCCCGGCTCCGCCGGGGAGTTGATAATCGGGTAGTAGGGCAGCGAGCGGCGCACGGCCCAGCCGCGGTGCTCGAGGGCGATCGTCAGCGCGTAAAGCTTGTGCTCGGGAACCGACAGCCACAGACCGCGCGCCACCGGGAGGGCCGCCTTGACCGTCGTCTCGAAGCGCGTCAGCGTCTCGGCGTCGAGCGCGCCCTCGGCCGTCGGCGCGACGACAAAAAGGTCGAGCGAGCCCATCGCCTCGTCCACGCCGGCGACGCCCGAGCCCGAGGAATCCATCGGGGACGTCGGCGCGTCGAGCGGCACGCCCGCGGCCCGCGCGAGCAGCTGGACCAGCTCGCTCAGCGCGCCGGGCTTGCTGATCGCGTCGCGGTTCTTGACGACGAAATCGGTGATGATGGCCTTGAGCGGCTCGGCGCGCAGGCGCGCGACGAACGCCTTGCTGCGAACCGCGACCGGGAAGACCTTCGCGATGGTGCGCGTCAGCGCGAGGTTCTCCGGCCCGGCCGCGTCGAGCAGGTCCATGACCACGCGGTCGCTGATCGCCTCGGGAGCGGCGTCGGCCAGGTTCGACAGGGACGCCGCGCCGAGGTGGCGGATGTTCCCGCGCTCGCCCCGGTCGCGCACGCGCGCCGACAGGCCTTCCGCCTCGACCGCGGTCGCGAGCGCACCCGTCTGGCCGAGCAGCCAGACCGAGGAGAACCGGGCGCGCTTGTCGGAGTTGGCGAGCTCCTTGACGGCGCGGGCGATCGCGGAGCGGTCGCCGCGGCGCGTGAGCGCGTACGCCGCGTAGACGCCGACGTCCCAGGACGCGTTCGCGGCGGCCTGGCCGAGCAGCGCGTCCACCGTGTGCGTCGGGATCTCGGCGAGCGCCAGGAACGCCATCTGGCGCACCCGGGCGTCGGTATCGTTGAGGCCGGCCTCGGCCAGCGCCGCGGCGGAGGCGGGCGCCTTGAGGTTCATCAGGACGGCGGCGGCGCGCATGCGCACCAGCCAGACCGGGTCCTTCAGCGCCGCGACGAGGGCCGGCACCTCGACGTCGCGGGCGGCGTTGAAGCGCTTGACGACCTCGGCCTGCACGACGTTGCCGGCGGCGGAGCGATCGACGGGCTCTTCGGAGGACTCGTCGGGGACATCCCCCTCTTGGCGGGCCTGCGCCTCGCTCTTGGCGAGCTCCGCCTCGCGGAACGCCCGGTCCTCCGCGTCCTGCACGGCCTTCAGGCGTTCGAGCCAGGCCCAGCCTTCCGCGGCCGGAGCGGAGGCCGCGCCGGTCAGGCGGCTCCACAGCCCCCGGACGCCCGCGCCGAGCGCGCGCGTCCCGGAGCCGGCGACGAGAGACACCGCCGCCCACGCGTCCACGAAGCCCGCGCCCTGGAACCAGAGGGGCACGCCCATGTCCTTGGCCGTGCGCATGAGGACGGACTTCACCGCGAACGCCATGTTCTCCGCGACGAAGGGCGTGATCGCCCCGGCCGAGCGCATCGCGACCTTGACGAGCAGGGCGACGCCCGCGAGCGAGGGGTTCGACATCGAGGTGCCGGACATGCCGGTGTGCTTGCCGTCCTCGAGATCCGAGGCCGAGCGCTGCGAGTCTTTGGACTTCGCTGAATAAACGCCGTCCTTGTAGACGTTGCTCGAGCCGGGAGCGGTCGTCACGTCGCCGCCGATGGCCGTGATCTCGGGCTTGAAGCGGAAGCGCTTCATCGCGTAGCGGCGATCGACGTCCGGGCCGACGGAGCTGTAGAAGGAAATCTCGGGCACGCCGTCGTCCTTGCTCTTGGCCGCGGCCGCCACGGCGATGACCTCGACTCCCGCGGCCGGCTGGCTCAACGTCCGGTCGAAGGGACCGGAGTTGCCGGCGCTCGCCGTGACGATCGGATACTCGCCGGCCACGTTCTTCTGCTTCGTGAGCGTGGAGAAGAAGTCGGCGAGGTTGTCGGCGGAGGTGCCGCGGCTGCCGAGGCTCAGGCTGATGACGTCGACGCCCTTCTTCTGGGCGATCGCGGCCGAGCCCATGATCTCGCCGTCGGAGGCGCCGGGCTGGTCGCGCGAGAAGACCTTCGCCATCGTGCCCTTCGCCCCTTTCGCCATGCCGAGGAAGCCGTCGTTGCCGGAGATCGAGATGCCGGCGACGTGCGTGCCGTGGCCGATCCAGTCCTCGGTGCCCTCGTCGACCATGTCGACGACATCGAGGCGGCCGCCGAAGTCGGCGTGCGTCTGGTCGGCGCCGGTGTCGATCCACAGGATCGACCCGGCCGCGCCCGTGATCCCGAGCTTCCAGACGGGCTTGACGCCCTGGAGGTCGGCGGAGTCCATCAGGTAAGTCTCAAAGTTTGCCTGAGAGTCCAGGATCTCCGCGCTCGCGCTCACGTACTTCCGGATCGCGCTCGCGTTGCGGCGCGGCACGGTCACGTAGATCTCCTGGCGGCCCACGTCGGCGCCGAACACGTGGCGCACCGCGACCTCCATCTTGTCGAAGAGCTCGAGCTGCTTGCCGAAGCCGGCGTCCTCGAGCGATTTGCGCGCGGTCGCCCGGCCTTCCTCGGTGAAGGAGGCGTTCGGCACCGACGCCGCGATGCGCCCGCCCTGGATCGGCCGCAGCCAGAGGCCGACGCGGGCCTCGACCTTCCTCAGGATCAGCAGATGCCCGCCGTCCTCGAGGTCCACGCGCGTCACCTTGAATTGGCCGCCGTCGGCGGATTCCCAGTAGCGCAGCAGCTTTTCCCACGACACGACTCCCGCGTCATCGGGGCCGAACGACAGGAACGCGAAGCCGCGGTCGCGCAGGCTGCCGTACAGGCCGTCCATCAGGTCGGAGACGCCGACGCCCTTGAGGCGCTGCGAGGCGATCTGGCGCCAGAGCTTGCGCACCTCCCCCTCGAAGGCCTGCATCGCGCGGCGCGAGCCGTTCTCGCGCAGGCGCTGGGCGCGGCCGACGAGGTCGGTCCACGCGCCGACCTCGGAGGTGCCGTTGAACGCCTCGCCGCGCACCACGAGCCGCGTCGCCAGCACGTAGAGGCTGTCGAGCTGCTTGAGCACCGCCTGCAGGCGCTGGTGCTCCTTGGACTGGGGGTCGGGCAAGGCCCGGGTCGCGCGGCCGAGTACGATCGCGCGGTAGCGGTTGGTCGACTCGGCGAGGGTTTTCTGCGGCTCGTCGTTGGTCAGCGAGGTGACGCGCGCCGCGCCGTCGGACAGTCCGTCGTAGAGCTTGGCGTCCTCGAGCTCCTTCGTGTCAGGATTAAGTACCAGGACGTCGTAAGGCCGGGAAAGCCGGAGGGACGTCTGGGTCTGGGTCAGGGCGCGCTGCAGCCCGGAGACCTTGATGTGCTTGAGCGCGCCGGGGCCCTTGAATTCGATCGTGCGGGCGCGGACTTCGGAGACGAGCGCCGACAGCAGGCCGCGGATGACCCCTTTCGGCGGCCCGCGCGGCGCCGCGGTCTTCATGTGGTGAAGCTCGTGGAGCAGGACCTGGCGCAGCAGCCACGGCGT
>JAHFCD010000289.1 GCA_023249695.1 Elusimicrobiota bacterium | reverse complement strand
GCCCGCGGCGGGAAGGCCGGCGAGCACCACTACGATATCCACCGCGCGCTCGAGCGCCTGGCTAAGGAGATCCGGCATTTGAGACGCAAGCCAAAGTCCAGGAAGAAAGACCCGTTCCCTGACGATGCGCCTCTTCCAGATTTCAAGGATATCTGATGGCCGATCTCAACGACGCCCTCATGTCTCTGAAGCTCCACCGGAAGAAGGACCCCTTCCGCTACCAGAAGTTCAACACCGCGCAGAAGCGACTTCTCCGCGCGCTGAAGGACCCAAAGCCGAACTCTCTGACGATCGTCCTCTTCCTGAAGCCGAACCGCGTCGGCGGCTCCCGCGTCATCATGGCGGCGACGAGCGCGATCATGTTCGGGACAGCACACCCCGCCGCGCAGTGCTCCCCGTTCGGGAAGTTCTGGCCGTTCCCGATCAAGTCCGCCCGCCTGCTATCGACCTCCGAGACCCTGGGCGACACCGGCCCGATCCAGAAGGCCATGAAAGAGGTCTACCCCGAGGGCCGCTACCGCCAGAGCCGAGGCGTCGGAAAGTCCTACAACTCGTCCATGCAGTGCGACGAGGACAGCGGGTGGGACATGGACACGATGTCCTACGGCCAGGACGCGCTCTCGGCCGCCGGTAGCACCAAGGGCCTCGTCGTCGGCTCCGAGCCGATGCCGCACGATCTGTTCGTCGAGTGCTTGACGCGCCTGGGCGGCAACGGCCTGTTCATCATGGAGTGCACGCAGCTCGACATGGCGCCGTACCTCGAGGAGATGGCCGAGGACGCCGGCGGGAAGACAGTCGACGGGATCCAGTACGGCGCGTTGAAGTTGGACGGGAAGGTGGTCGGCGAGATCCGCGTCGTCCGCGGCGACATCGAGGAGTCCTGCTCGGAGCACCACAACGGGCACCAGACGCACTCCGCGATCGAGGCGACCATCGCGGGCTGGCCCGCGGCCGAGCGCGAGGCGCGGCGCACCGGCAAGCCGCTCCAGCTCTCCGGCAAGGTCTACGGAAACTGGGGAGTGCCGAACGAGATCGAGCACTTGTCCGACTTTCACCAGGACTGTTGGGACCGCAACCAGGTCATCATCTCGAACATCATCGACCCGGCCGACCGCAAGCCGTGGGCCATCGCCTGGTTCGCGACCTTCCCGAACAACGACGTCATCGAGTTCGCGGAGTGGCCTCCGTTCGACTACGCGGCCTGCAAGAGCTCGCCGGTCTCCAACATCGAATCCTACCGCGACATCCTGCTCGAGGCCGAGGCGTCGATCGGCAAGCCGGTGACGAACCGCTACATCGACGGCCTCTTCGGCACAGCGATCAAGTCCGGCCGCGGCCTCAACATCATCCAGATGCTGGGCGCTCCGTGTCTCGGGTGCCTGCAGCGCGAAGGCTCGGAGCTGGCCTGGGAGACGTGCCGCCATCGCCTGACCTACAAGAAGGCGCCGGCCTACGACGGCTCCATCCGCGACGGTCACATCCTCGTTCGCGCGGCGATCGGCGAGAACGGCGAGCGCGCGAAGGCGATGACGCTTGTCAATTCCTGCCCGAACGCGATCTTCGGTCAGCGGAAGTACGCCTACAAAGAGAACGCGGCCGATGACCGCGGGCTTTCGTCCACGCCGCAGCTCGTCAACAAGGACTTCCCCGACCTCTGGCGCATGTTCTATCTCGCGCGCCTCAACTTCTGGCCGGTCGCGGCGCCGCCGACTAAAATTATTCCCCGGAGGAAGAGATGAAGCGATCCGTCAAGTTCGCAATCGAAGTCGCGGTCGGCCTGGCCATCGCGGTAGGCGGGGCCTGGATCGCGGAGCGGTTCAGCCGGAAAGCGAATCGCCAAGCGCAGGCCTCGGAGCGCCAGGCCGCCGCGTCCGAGCGCATCGCGGACGCACTCGAGCGGCAGTGGCCGAAGCCTGCGCCAGAGCCGACGCCGGAAACAGGGAGCGTGAAGAACGGCCGCATCTTCCTCTTCGGAGAATACGTTGACTGCCTGGACGACAACATGCACGCGACGCCCTGCGTTCCAGTGGCCCCGCAGCTCCCAACCCTCGGCGGCACTACGGTCGATCGGTGAGCGTTCGGCCGCTGAGGTGGCGCGACGTCATCGCCCTCGCGGCCGTATTCGCGCTTCTCGCCGTTCTGGCCTCCTTAACAATTCGACATGCCATTGGTGTGACGCCCCTTGTAATTCGTGTGACCATGGCCTATAATCATTTTCGCGGGGTAGAGCAGCCCGGTAGCTCGCCTGGCTCATAACCAGGAGGTCGGTGGTTCAAATCCACTCTCCGCAACCAATTTTCGAAGGCGTCACAAAGCTCGGCTTGGCACAGAAATAAAAGGCATCCCGAGAGGTGGTTCGGTCCTCTCCTAATCCGAGGTAGTGGCCCTCTCAACGCTGGACCGAGGGTACAGGGGTCAGATCGAGCTTTGTAACGCTTTCGAACAGGAGAGTTCATGAACGATAAGAAGGTGTCGAAGGGCCAGGCGTACCTCTGCAAGGACTCGAAGAAGCGCGACGGCATCACCCGCTACATCACGATCGAGCGCGCGCCCGTCCGCACGAAACGGTACGGCGACAAGAAGCCCCAGGACTACGCCGTCGGAGTCTCCCGCATCGAAGCGGTCGAGGCCCGCGAAGGCGCCCGCCCCGAGCAGGTCGGCAAGAAGCGTCGCGTCTTCATCCGCATCGACCGCATCCTCTCCGCGAAGTACGAGCTCGTCACCGCCCAGGCCCCGTCCGCGCCGGCCGCCGGCGTCGAGTCCCATCTCGACCCGAAGAACACCGGGCACGGCCACGTCGCGAAGCGCCCGGACGGCCACGTCGCCGCCTGCGGCGGACCCGAGCACTGCTCCGTCTGCTCGGCCGACAAAATCGCCGCGGCCGCGCCCGCCGCGGAAGCCGACACGGCGGCGGTGTAGTCCATGTTCTCTTTCACCTGTTTCTGCATCTCCGTTCTCGCGATCGGCGGCGCCTGGTACATGCTGAAGGACGTCCCCGGCGGCAAGGTCCAGAAGTACACGCCGAACATGTACCGGCGCGAACCCATGGACGTCGCATGAGCGCGCGCGCCGATCGCCGCGCCGACAAGAGACTGGTCCTGTCCAAGGGCTCCGAGTCCGACATCGGGGCCCTCGCTGCGGCCCTACGCCGGAGCGAAAAACTCGAGGAATTCGTCCGCGCCTACAAGGCCCGGCTCGAGCGCATGGTCATGGGCCTCAACATGATCCAGAAGGCCGTCATCAAGAACGACATCCCCGCGGTCTCGCAGTTGATCCGCGCCCTGTTCGCGACCGACCTGAAGGAGTCGCGCGAGGTCGTCGCGAACCGGGAGCAGGCGCTCGACATCGCCACCGAGGCCCTGAGGAAGTGTCTCGAGCGCAAGTGGGTCGAGATCACGGACGGATCGGGCCCCGAGGATTCGACACCGAAAGAAAAGGGCATGATCATGTACGTCGGCTCCACGCACATCGAGGCGAAGGACGCGCTCGAGAAGATCGCGCTCCTGGCCCCCGAGACCGCGCCCACGGGGCTTCCCTCATGAGTCAGCAGAAGGCGAAAGCCGACGTCCTGAACACCTTCTACCGAATCCCGACACCCGAGAACGCGCCCCTGCGCGCCGGCCTCGGCGACGTCTACCGCTTCAGGACCTATCCGATCTGCCAGCGGTGCGACAAGCAGTGGCCGAAGCAGTACCCGCTCATCCTTCAGATCCCCAAGTTCGTGACGAGCGCGGCGGGCATCATCTCGGCTGGCCCCGGCATCACGGACGAGCGCGTGATGGAAGAGCTCATGGTCAACGCCTGCAACAAGGGCGTGGGATGCTGGCGCGAGTGCTGCTGCGGCCGGAACTGGAACATGGTCTGCCGGAACAACTGCGTCATCCGCGGGGCGCCGGACGCCTCGAACCACGGGCCAGCGCGGCCCGGCGACTGCATGTGCATCTGCGCCTGCAACCCCGGGTGCGGGAACAAGAAGCAGTACCCGTGCATCTGCGGGTACGTCGATATTTTCCACAACAAGGGGTGCCCGGTCGGCGGGTTCAAGCGCGACTCCTCGTTCATCATGGCCTACTTGCGAGACCGGCGCCTGAAGGACTCCCGGGGGCGCGGATGAGCCTGCACCCCAAGCCGTTCAAGGCCTCCAAGCCCGTGCCGCGCTACACGCAGGTCGTGTTCGGCGGCGTCATCGTCAGCACCTCCCACGCGCGTCGACCGCGCGTGCTGCGGCTCGAGGTCAGCAAGCCGCGTCCGGGATCGAAGGACATCCAATTATGAGACGCCACGGA
>JAHFCD010000288.1:3808-4291 GCA_023249695.1 Elusimicrobiota bacterium | reverse complement strand
CCTTGAGGCCCTGGCCGCGGAAGGTCGCGGCGTAGCCCGCGCGCGCCGCGAGCGCCAGCTCCGGGACGCTCAACGGCGGGGCCGCTCCCGGGGCGCCGCGCGGATCGCCCGGGGAGGCGGCGCTCCGGGTCTCGGGGCCGCCGGCTCCTTCCGGCGAGGTTTCCTCGGCGGGACGCAAAGTCCGGCGCAGCGTCTCCGCCGCCCCCGCCGCGCCGCTCATCGTCCGGTCTCTGCGCCCGAGCGCGGCCCGGCTCATGACTTCCGATTGGGCCGCGGTCGGCGCGGGCGCTCCCGGCGAGGCGGAGTCTTCCCCGTTCGGAGACGAGACGGCCGAAGCCGGTTCTCCCGGCGCGACCGCGGACGATTCTCCCGGAGGGGCGGCGGGCGGTTTCGCCCGCGCGGGCGGCTTGACGGACGCGGCCTCCGGCTTGACCGTGGAAATCGCTTCCTTCGCCTTCTTATTCTTCCCCTTTTCCTTCTCGA
>JAHFCD010000288.1:0-3798 GCA_023249695.1 Elusimicrobiota bacterium | reverse complement strand
CGCATATTCCTCGTCCGAGATCTTTTTTTCCGTCGTCTCGACGGCCTTCGTCGGCGCCTTTTTCTCGCTCACCGAATCGCCCTCCCCCCGGGCGGCCGGCGGCGTCAAGGCGAAAGCCCAGAAGACCGCGACGGCGAGGCGAGCAGGACCCATTTCCCGAGTGTAACGCCCGGACCGCCCCCTGTCAATCGCGGCTGATTCTTTGAACGCTCCGTCGAGGAATCCTTGACCTACGAGGGGAAATCATGTTGAATTGAGCCTTAACGCCGGGAAAGCCCTTCGAGGCGCCGGCTTCCAGGAGACAACACACCATGGCGAAGAAGGCAAACTCAGCGTTCATGAAGCCCCTCACCCCCAGCGACAAGCTCGCGGAGATCGTCGGCAGCAAGCCCCTCCCCCGCACCGAGGTCGTCAAGAAGCTCTGGGCGTACATCAAGAAGAACAACCTGCAGGACAAGAAGAACCGCCGCAACATCAACGCCGACGCGGCGCTGAAGGCCGTGTTCGCCGGCAAGGCGACCGTCAACATGTTCGAGATGACGAAGCTCGTCTCCAAGCACCTGAGCTAAGACTTAGGCTCTTCGGGTCACCCCGAAAGTCGGAAGGCCCCCGCGCAAGCGGGGGCCTTCTTCGTTAATATATGGTGTCAGGCCTAACGGTAGTGACAGTATTCGTGACGCGCGGCGGGAAAATACTGTCAGTACCGTTAGGCCTGACACCAACATGGATTTGGTAAACTGGCGCCGCGATGGGCGAACATGTTCTCAGGGGTCTGGTGGCGCGTACGGGATTTGAACCCGTGATCTCTTCCTTGAGAGGGAAGCGTCCTAGGCCGCTAGACGAACGCGCCACCAGAACCCCGAGAACGGAAGGAACCGCATCTTACCAATTCCGGCCATGCTGAGGCAACTGCTCGTCGTCGCCGGACTGGCTTTCCTGACGGCCTCGTGCTCCAGCCTCGAGCACGCGTTCGCGCCCGCGGCCAACCCCTGGCCGATCCAAAAGGAGAGCCGCGTGCGCCGGGACGGCCGCCTGCTGCGCGTTTACGGCGCGTCCCTCAAGGGCCGCGCCGAAGCCGAGGCCGACGCGAAGACCGCGCTCGAGTCCTGGCTGTGGAGCCTGGACCTCGGCGACGACATCCCCGAGCGCAAAGGGCTGATCGAGGGCGTCCTGAACGCGCCGGGGGCCAGGCCCGTGCCGTCGCCGGTCCCCGAGAAATCCGGCTTCACCTCGATCATCGAGCTCGATCTGCCGTCCCTCCAGAAAAAGCTGGGAACGCACTATGAGTGAGCGCGTCCCCCGCGAGCTTCTGTTCGGCAACCCGGAGAAGGCGTCTCCGAAAATTTCGCCGAACGGAAAGCTCTGGGCCTATCTCGCGCCGGACGCGGGCGTGCTCAACATCTGGATCGGCCCCGAGGGCGGGCTCGCCAAGCCGCTCACCAAGGACCGGGGACGCGGCGTGCGCGTGTTCCTCTGGGCCGAGGACGAACGCTCGATTCTTTACCTGCAGGACGCCAACGGCGACGAAAACTGGCACGTCTTTCAGACGTGTCTTGATACCGGCGTCACGCGCGACCTGACCCCCTATCCCGGCGTGCAGGCGCAGATCGTCGCGACCGAGCCCCGCTTCCCCGATGAGATCCTGATCGCCCTCAACGACCGCGACCCGAAGCTCCACGACGTCTGGCGCCTGAACCTCAAGACCGGGACGCGGACGCTCGAGGCGACGAACCCCGGCGACGCGATCGGTTGGCTGACGGATCAACGCTTCAAGATCGGGCTGCACAAGGCGATGGCGCCGGACGGCGGCACGATCCTGCGCGTCAAGGACGGCGACGGGTGGCGGGACTTCCTTTCCTGCGGGCCGGACGACCAACTCGGGGCGCACGGATTTTCGCCCGACGGCGAAAGCATCTTCGTCGAGTCGAGCGTGGACCGAGACACGACGGCCTTGCTCGCGGTTCCGCGGTCGGGGGGCCCCGGCAAGATTCTCGCCGAGCACCCCGAGTCGGACCTGGGCGCGGTGCTCATCCACCCGCGCGAGTATACGATTGAAGCCGTCGCCTTCGAGGTGGATCGGCTGCACTGGGAGGTCCTCGAGCCCGGGCTCAAGGCCGATTTCGCGGCGATGGCCGCCCTCAACGGCGAGGTGTCGATCGTCAGCCGCAACGACGCCGACACCGTCTGGTACATCCTCGTCAACAAGCCCGACCGCTCCCCCGCCTTCCTGCGCTGGGACCGGGTCGCCCGCATCGCCGCCCCCCTCTTCTCGACGCGGCCGAAGCTCGACGCCTACAAGCTCGCGCCGATGGTCCCCATCAAGTTCGCGGCGCGAGACGGCCTGACGGTGCGCGGCTACCTGACAGCGCCTGACGGCGCGTTTCCCAATAAACGTCCTCTGGTCGTGCTTGTTCATGGCGGACCCTGGGTGCGCGACCACTGGGGCTTCCACCCCGAGGCGCAGTGGCTGGCGAGCCTCGGCTTCGCGGCTCTCCAGCTCAACTACCGCGGCTCCGCCGGCTTCGGCAAGCGCCACCTGCACGCCGGCGACCGCGAATGGGGCGCCAAGATGCAGGACGACCTGACCGACGGCGTGCGCTGGGCCGTCGCGCAGGGCGTCGCCGACCCCGCCCGCGTCGCGATCTACGGCGGCTCCTACGGCGGCTACGCGGCCTTGGCCGGAGCGGCGTTCACGCCCGGCGTCTACCGCTGCGCGGTCGACGTCGTCGGCCCCTCGAACCTGATCACCCTCATTCAATCGATTCCGCCGTATTGGGAGCCGATGAAGCGCATATTCGATTTACGCGTCGGCTCGGTGGAAACGGAGGAAGAGTTCCTCAAGTCGCGCTCCCCCCTGTTCCACGTCGACAAGATCGACGTCCCGCTTCTGATCGCCCAGGGCGCCCACGATCCGCGGGTGAAGCAGGCCGAGTCCGAGCAGATCGTCGCCGCCCTGCGCGCCAAGGGCAAGCCCGTCGAGTATCTGCTCTACCCCGACGAGGGCCACGGCTTCGCCAAGCCGGCTAATCGCCTCGACTTCTACGCCAAGGCCGAGGCGTTTCTCGCCAAGCACCTGTCCTAGGTAGGCCTTTGGTACGAAATCGCCTCGGGCCCAATACCGCGCCCTATTGGGTCTATTGTCATCGTCTCTTTTCCCGGGATTAGCGTAGGATAGGGTCATGACCAATTCCTCTTTGCGCCTGGCCGTTTTCGCCGCCGCCGCCGTCGCCGTTTTGTCCCTCCCCGCCGCCGCGCAGAACGACGCCGCCTTCGCCGCGGCGCTCGGCAAAATCCCCTCCGGGCTCGCGACGATCGCACAACTTAAGTCCGAACCCCAGAAGCCCGCCGCTGCTCCCGCCCAGGTCCTGGGCCCGGCTGTGCCCAAAGTCGCCTGGCAGAAGATTCTCAAAACTGTGTATGAAAAAGGAGCCTATACAACGACAGGGGGGAGTTCGCCGATCTTCAACCACACCTTCGGTGAAAAGGCCAGCGATCCGGCGTCG
Organism: Elusimicrobiota bacterium; assembly: GCA_023249695.1. Lineage (GTDB taxonomy): Bacteria > Elusimicrobiota > Elusimicrobia > UBA1565 > UBA9628 > GWA2-66-18. Next base: position 295 of record JAHFCD010000288.1, on the reverse strand, counting down.
GAATATACGTACATGGGCATCCAGACCCGCGAAATTCCCGCTACGAGCACAACTCTGAAGATCGACACCGTGACCTTTTTTGCCCAGACTACAACCGATGAGCGTGCGCTCACCTGGGAGTTCATCACTGACCCTGAAGGCCGGGTTAAGAGCGCCCGCTTCGCCACGACCGCCATAACTCCCGAAGGCAAATACGGGGCGGAGACGATCATAAATCTCGACATCTCCGAACCCCAGATCGCGGCGCGATACGACGCCATCATCAAGTACTGGTCCACGCGCTAATCGAGGGAAA
>JAHFCD010000287.1 GCA_023249695.1 Elusimicrobiota bacterium | reverse complement strand
GAGGCCGTGCTCAAGCGCCTGAAGGCGCTGGCGCGCAAGCACGAGCGCACCTGGATGGTCGGCCGCACGCACGGCGTCCACGCCGAGCCGATCACCTTCGGCATCAAGGTCGCCGGCTGGCACGCCGAGGGCCTGCGCTGCCTGCGCCGCCTGCGCGCGGCGCGCGAGCTGATCGCCTACGGGAAAATCTCCGGAGCCGTGGGGGCCTTCTCCCAGCTGTCGCCGGACGTCGAGGCGACGGTGCTCGACGCCCTCGGCCTGCGCCCCGAGCCGGTCTCGACCCAGGTCGTGCCGCGCGACCGCTACGCCGAGTACTTCCACGCCCTCGTGCTGACGGCCTGCTTCGTCGAGCGCATCGCGCTCGAGATTCGTCACCTGCAGAAGACCGAGATCCTCGAGCTCGAGGAGCCGTTTACGGACGGGCAGAAGGGCTCCAGCGCGATGCCCCACAAGCGCAACCCCGTGCTGTGCGAGAACCTCTGCGGCCTCGCGCGCCTGATCCGCACCTACGAGTCGGCGGTCACCGAGAACTGCGCGCTGTGGCACGAGCGGGACATCTCGCACTCCTCGAACGAGCGCATGATTCTCCCGGACACGCACATCGCGTTGGATTTCATGCTTCATAGGCTCGAGCAGGTGCTCGACGGCCTGCAGGTGTTCCCGGAGAACATGAAGCGCAACCTGGACAAGATGAACGGCCTCGTCTTCTCGCAGAAGGTGCTGCTGCGCCTCATCGACGCGGGCCTCGGCCGCCTCGAGGCCTACGACCTCGTTCAGCGCAACGCGATGAAGACCTGGAAGGACAACCGCCCGCTGCGCGAGCATCTGATCGCCGATCCGGAAGTGTCCAAACGCCTTTCCCACAAGGAGCTCGACGCCTGCTTTTCGCTCGAACCTTACGCCGCCTCCGCCCGCGAGATCCTCAAGCGGGGAGGGTGTCTCTAACCTGACACCGATAATTCTAATCGTTGATCGTCCATAGAGGGGCGGCTGTCGCTCGCCGAACCCTGCCGCAAGGAGAATGACCATGACTGAAGCCGCCAAAGCCGCACCCGAAGCCGCCGTCGAGCATAAGCCGCTGCGCATCATCCTGAACCCGGACCGCGACAAGCGCGTCAAGGCGGGACATCTCTGGATCTTCTCGAACGAGATCAAGGAGGTCCTGTCGGATCACCCGCCGGTGCCCGGCGACCTCGGCGTCATCGTGACCGCGGCGGGCGTCTCGCTCGGCCTGGCCTTCTACAACCCGAACAGCCTCATCGGCGGGCGCGTGCTGACCCGCGATCCGAAGGAAATCATCGACGAAGGCTTCTTTAGACGCCGCCTCGCCGAGGCGATCGCCTACCGGGAGAGGGCGCTGCCGGGCGAAACGTCTTATCGCCTCTGCTACGGCGAGTCGGATGGACTTCCCGGTCTCGTCGTGGACCGCTACGGCCACTACCTCGTGCTCCAGGTGATGTCGGCGGGGATCGAGCGGCGCATGCCGTGGATTCAGGCCGCGCTCGAGGAGCTTCTGAAGCCCAAGGGCATCTATCTGAAGAACGACCATAAGGTGCGCGCGCTCGAGGGCCTTCCGCTCGAGTGCCGGACCTTGATGGGCTCCGTTCCGGAGCGCGTTCCGATCACGGAGAACGGCCTGCGCTTCGCCGCGCCCCTCGGCGAGGGCCAGAAGACCGGGCATTACTTCGACCAGCGCGAGAACCGCGCCTTCCTGCGCCCGTATTTCGAGGGACGCAGCGTGCTCGACCTGTACTGCTACACCGGCGGCTTCGCGATCGCCGCGGCCAAGGGCGGGGCGAAGTCGGTGCTCGCGCTCGACAGCTCGGGACCGGCGGTCCAGCTCGCGCGCGAGAACGCGAAGTTCAACGGCGTCGACGGGATCGTGTCGGCCGACGAGGGCGACGCTGAGGTCGTGCTCGAGTCGTTCGCGCGCGGCCAGCAGCCGTTCAAGCCCGACATGATCATATTAGACCCGCCGAGCCTTGTCCCAGCGAAGAAGCATTTGCCGCAGGCTCTGCGCTTGTACACGAAGCTCAACGCGCAAGCTATGCGCGCGCTGCCCAAGGCGGGTCTGCTCGCGACGGCGACGTGCTCGCATCACGTCTCGCGCGAGGACTTCGTGCTGATGCTGCGCAACGCGCAGGCGAAGGCCGAACGGCCGATGCGCTTCGTGACCTTGCGCGGCCAGGCGACGGACCATCCGATCCTGCTCGCGATGCCGGAGACGGAGTATCTGCATTTCGCCCTGCTGGAGATGATCTAGGATGCAGGAGCCTCACTTGGAGGAGGATCGCTCCACCAAGTTCTCGCCGTCGAAGCTCTCGGTCTACCAGAACTGCCCGAGGCGCTACCAGTACCGCTACGTCGACAAGATCTCGCGCCAACGCAAGACGCCCGAGACCGTCGTCGGCGTAGCGGTGCACTCGGCGTTCGAGGAGCTGTACGCGCTCGTGACGGGGGGGAAGGTTCCGACCTTGCCGGAGCTTCAGGAGATTTACGAGCGCGAGTTCGCCGAGGGCTGGGACGAGACGGTGGTCGAGAAGGACGCGCGGTTCGCGAAGGACGACTGGAAGAAGGTCGGGCGCGACTGCGTCGAGCTGTATTACAACGGGCATCATCCGTTTTCCGCGGATCGCACGGTCGCCATCGAGAAGCGCGTGGGCTTCCCGATCACGGTGGACGGCCATGAGTACCGCATCGAGGGCTTCGTCGACCGCCTGGCGCTCGCGCCCGACGGCGCCTTCGAGATCGTGGACTACAAGACCGCGAAGTCGCTGCCAAATCAAGAGCATGCCGACGAAGATTGGCAGCTCGCCCTGTATGAGCTGGCCGTGCGCCGCGAGTGGCCCGACACGAAGGAAGTCCGCCTCAAGTGGCATTACGTCCGCCACGGCAAGACCTTGGTCTCGATCCGCGACGAAGCCGCGCGCGTGAAGCTCCTGGCCGACGCCGGCGCGCTGATCTCCGCGATCAAGCACGATCACGCCTTCGAGCCCAAGCCGAGCCCGCTGTGCGACTGGTGCGAGTACCGCGATCTCTGTCCCCTCTTCGCCGATCCGATCCGCGTCGCGGCCCTCCCGCCGGCGGAGCGCGCGAAGGACGGCGGCGTGAAGCTCGTGGCCGCCTACGCCGAGATCGAGGAGCGCCGCAAGCGCCTGAAGGACGAGCTCAAGACGGTCGAGGCCGAGCGCGAGAAGGCGGAGAGCGACATCGCCGATTGGGCCGAGGCGGCGAAGGTGTCGGTGGTCGCGGGCGAGAAGGCGCAGGCCTCGGTGTCGATCAAGGACGAGACCCACCTGCCGACGAAGACGGGCGAGGCCGAGAAGCACGCGCTGCTCGAGGCGGAGGCGCGCAAAACGCCTTTATGGAACGAGGTCGCGCGCCTGGACGGGCACGCGCTGCTGGAGGGCCTGAAGGCCCATCGATGGACGGGGCAGGTCCTGAGCGCGGCGGAAACCCTCGTCGAACGCTTCGGCCATCGGACGCACAAGCGGACCGTGCGCCTCAAGCGCCGCGCTGATGACGAAGACCAGTAGGCGCCAGGCCGGCCGCAAGCGGCCGGCACGGAACCGTCTAAGGAAACTCCCTTAGGTTCTAGTCGTAGGCCGCTTTGTCGGACCCGCCGATCCCAAGCTGAACCGCGAGGCTCATCCAATCGGTTTTCAAGCGGTCATGCTGGGCCTCGAGCTCGTTCCAGCCCTGCTCGAACTCGAGCGCCTTGCCGCCCTTCCCTTTCCGGGATGAACCTTTGTGGTGCCGGGTCGACTTCGCCAATGTTTTCTTCATGTCGTCCTCGTTTCCAGTATAGCCCCGCCGTCCATTTTCGTCAACGGCTTTATTTGTCGAGACCGCTCGATATCGCGCGGGCCTTTTCGTCCTTGCCGAGCCTCCCGTACAGCGTCGCGATGCGGCGGCGGTCGTCGGGATCGGGCGAACGCTCCAGCGTTTCCGCGAGAAACCGGAGGGCGCCCGCGGCGTCGCCGGCGTCGGCCGCGAAGTACGCGCGGTTGAGCCGCAGCTGCGGGTCGCGCGGCTGCTCCGCGATCAAGGCGTCGATCATCGCGCGCGCGGTTTTATATTCCTTCAGCTCCTCGTAGATCAAGGTCATCGCCTGACGGTCCTGAAGGTCCGGCTTCAGCGTCAGCGCCGCCGCGAGCGACTCGAGGGCCCGCGCGCGGTCGCCGCGGCGCGCGTCGTGCTCGGCGAGATCGCGCCGGGAGCGCGGGTCGCGCGGCGCGTCGCGGACGAGCTCGGCGAGGACCTCTCGAGCCGCGTCGAATTCCCGAAGCTC
>JAHFCD010000286.1:2017-4296 GCA_023249695.1 Elusimicrobiota bacterium | reverse complement strand
CTCGCCGGTGCTGGCCGAGGCGCGCCGCCTCGGGCTCGCGGCTCGCGGCTGGACGGGCGGCGCCGCCGGGCTGCTGTCCTGGCCTTCGCAGCGCCGCGAGGCGGGCGCGTTCGCCCCCCGCGTCATCAACGCGCATACCGGCTCGGCGCATACGACGGCCCTCGTGCTCGCCGCGAAGCGCCCTTGCGCCGTCGTGCGCACCCGCGGCGACGCCCGCCTGCCGAAGGGCGGAAGGCGAGCGCGCTTCGTCGCCGCGCGCACGAACGCCTTTATCGCGGTCAACCGCACGCTCGAGGCCGCGCTGAAGACGGAGTTTCCGGGCTCCCGGGTCGCCCGCGTCGCGCAAGGCATCGCGGGCCCGTCGCGCCCGTCGGAGCTCCCGCCGGCGCCCATCCTCGGCATGATCGCCCGCTTCGACAAGGTCAAGGGCCACGAGATTCTCTTCGACGCGCTCGCGCGACTGAAGGCCGAGGTTCCCGGCCTGCGCGCGCGCTGCGCCGGCGACGGGCGGCTGCTCGAGTCTCTTCGCCAGAAGATCGGCATGGCCGGCCTCGGGGGCGTCGTCGAGCTTCCCGGCCGCGTCGCCGACAAATGGGCGTTCATGGCCGGGTGCCGCGTCGGCGTGGTGCCGTCCTTGGGATCGGAGGCGGTCTCGAGAGCGGCGCTCGAGTGGATGGCCATGGGACGAGCGGTGATCGTTTCAAATGTCGGCGGCCTCTCCGACCTCGTCTCGGACGGCGTCACCGGCCTGCTCGTGCCGCCCGGCGACGCCCGGGCGCTCGCCGGGGCCCTCTCGGCGCTCCTCCTCGATCCGGAGAAGGCCGCGGCTCTCGGGCGCGCCGGACACGCGCGCTGGGAGAAGGAATTCGGGCTGAACGCCTTTTACCTGAAAACCCAAAGTGTCTACGATGATGCCACCGCCCATCTACCATCTTGACCGAGAGCCGGGCTTCCGCGGCGGGGAGCGCCAGCTCCTCTATCTCGCGGCGGCCCTGCGGGCGCGCGGGCGACGCAACGTGGTCTGTTCGCGCCCCGGGAGCGAGCTCGAGGCCGAGGCCCGCCGGCAGGGCTTCGAGACGCTCGCCGCGCCCGCGCTCGGTCTCGTCTGGCGCGCTCGCCGCGAAGGCGCGATCATCCATGCCCACACCGGCCACGCCGCCGGGACCGCCGCCCTGGCGGCCTGGGCCGGCGTGCCGGCCGTCTCGCACCGGCGCGTGGATTTCGCGGTGAGCGGCCTGAGCGCGCGCCTCAAGTACGGAGCGGCCGCCAAGATCGTCTGCGTCTCGAAGGCCATCGCCGGGATCATGAAGGCCGCCGGCGCTCCCGAAGACCGGCTCGCCGTGATCCCCGACGGCCTGCCGGTGACCGCGGAGGAGAGCGGGTGGGCCGCGGTCGAGCCGGGGCGCTTCGTGCCCCCCGGGGCGTCCGAGCGCGCGGCCTTCCGCCAGGCGCTCGCTTCGGAGTTCCGGTTTCCTCCGGAGTCCGTCCTGATCGGCAACCTCGCGGCGCTCGTGCCGCACAAGGACCACGACACTTTGCTCGCGGCCGCCGTCATCGTCCTACTCCAGCGTCCGGCGGTCAAGTTCCTGATCGCGGGCCGCGGCCCCGAGGAGGCCAGCCTCTTCGAGAGCATCAAGCGCATGGGCCTGCTCGGAAAAGTGATCCTGATGGGCCACCGCCCCGACCCGATCCCCCTCCTGAAGGCGCTCGACATCTACGTTCAATCCTCGTGGGGCGAGGGCATGGGCTCGGTTCTGATCGAAGCCGCCGCGTGCGGCGTGGCGATCGCGGCGACGACGGCGGGCGGAATCCCGGAGGTGGTGGAGGCCGGCGAGACGGGACTGCTCGTCGCTCCGCGCCATCCCGAGGCGCTCGCCGCCAGCCTGATCCGCCTGATCGACGACAAGGATCTGCGCGCCGGCTTCGCGGCCGAGGGCCGAGGTCGCGTCAGCCGTTTCGGCCTGACGCGCATGGCCAACGACATGGAGAAGATCTATGACTCCATCTCTTAGCGCGATCCTGATCGCGAAAAACGAGGAGCGCGATCTGCCGGGCTGCCTGGATTCCCTCGAGGGCCTGGTCTCCGAGATCATCGTCGTGGTCTCCGACGACACGACGGATGAGACCGAAAATATCGCGAGGCGATACCAGGCCAAAACCAGCCGCCGCGCGTTCGACGATTACGCGCGAATGCGCCAAGCCAGCTTGAATGCCGCGGAAGGCGACTGGTGTTTATGGATCGATCCGGACGAGAGGGTCACGCCCGATTTGGCCGCCGA
>JAHFCD010000286.1:0-2007 GCA_023249695.1 Elusimicrobiota bacterium | reverse complement strand
GGCCGCGAGATGCGCTGGGGCGGCCTGGGCCGCGAATCCCATGTCCGTTTATTCCGCCGCGACAAGGCCCGCTTCACCGGCGGCGCTCTCCATGAGAGCCTCGTGATCGACGGCCCGGTGTCGGCGTTCACCGGTAAAATCATCCATGAGCCGTATCGCGACATCCCCGACTACCTCTCCAAATTGGACCGCTACACGACCCTCGCCGCCCAAAAACGCTTCGAGGCCGGCAAGCGCTTCACCGTCTTCCATCACCTCATTCTGCCCTGGGAATTCTTCGCCCGGGTGGTCCTCAAAGGCGCTTTTCTCGACGGGTACCAGGGCCTCGTCTGGGCCGGCCTCTCGTCCTTTCATAGCTGGCTCAAATATGTAAAACTGGGCCGAATGCTGAAGGAGAAATCCTCATGATCGGCGAATTGTCTATCCTCGGAGCCGTCGCGGCGGGCCTCAGCGCCCGCTGGAACTGGTGGCGCCCCGCCGTGGCCGGCGGCCTGCCCGTCTTGATGTATCACAAGATCGGAGACTACCCTCCCGGCTCCGAGCTCAAGAAGCTCTGGGTGACCACCGCCGATTTCCGCAGGCAGCTCGAGTACCTCCGCGACCACGGCTACACCGCGATCGACTTCCGCGACTGGCGCGACGCCGAGAAGGGCGTCAAGCCCCTGCCGGAAAAGCCCGTCATGATCACGTTCGACGACGGGTACATGAACAACTACGACCTCGCCTTCCCGCTGCTGAAGGAATTCGGCATGAAAGGGTGCATCTTCCTGGTGTACGAGACGATGGAGAAGCACAACGGGTGGCACGATCCGAAGACCGAGCCTTGGCTCAAGATGCTCACCTGGCAGCAGATCAAGGAGATGCAGGACTCCGGCCTCGTCGAGTTCGGCTCGCACACGATGCGTCACCGCAACCTCTCCGAGATCCCGCTCGATGAAGTGCGCTGGGAGCTCAATGAGAGCAAGGTCCGCCTCGAGGAAAAGCTCGGCCGCGAGATGATCGGCTTCGCTTACCCCTACGGCTCGGGCGCGTACAAGGCCGACGTGCGCCGGGCCGCCCTCGACGCCGGGTACCGCTTCGATTTCTCGGTGAAGCAGGGGATCTCGACGCTTCCCTGGGGCCGAGAGCAGGAGGCGGTCAAGCGCCTCCTGATCCGCGGAGACGACAACATGTTCGACTTCCACCTGAACATGACGCGGGGCAAAGCCCGCTTCTGATGGACATCGTGGCGCCCAAGTCGATTCTCGTCGTGCAATTGCGCCGCCTCGGCGACGTGATTCTGACGACGCCCGCCTTGGAAGCGCTGAAGACGAAATATCCGGGCGCGAAGCTCGATTTCCTCGTCGAGGCCCCGGGCGCCGAGGCCGTCGCCGGGCACCCCGCGATCGACGAGATCCTCGTCTACGACGCCGCGGGACTGTTCGGGGCCTTGCGGTGGGCGTCTAAAATCCGCGCCCGCCGCTACGACTGGGTGATCGACTTCCTGGCCAATCCGCGTACCGCGCTGCTGACGGCCCTGTCGGGCGCCGCGGTGAAGGCCGGCCCCGCGCATGTCGCGCGGCGCTGGGCCTATAATCGCCTCATGCTCCAATCCCCGACGGCCTGCTACGCGGCGCTCGAGAAGGTCCGCTGGCTGTCGGTCCTCGGCATCACGCCCGCCGACGCGCCGGACCTCCCGCGCCTGATGCTGGCGCCGCGTCCGGGAACGCTCGAGAACGTCGTCGGGCTCGTCCCCCCTTCCCGCAAGGAGACCCGCCGCTGGCCCGCGTCTTCGTACGCGCGCCTCGGCCGCCTGCTCCGCGACAAGCACGGCTGCGCGCTCAAGGTGTTCTGGGGCCCCGGCGAAAAGGATCTGGCCGACGAGGTCGTGCGCGGGATCGGCGCGGGAGCGTCCGCGATTCCCGAGACGCGCGGCATCAAGGACCTGGCTCGGGAGCTCGCGTCCTGCCGCGTCGTGGTCGGCAACTGCGCGGGTCCCAAGCACGTGGCGCTCGCCCTCGGCGTGCC
>JAHFCD010000285.1 GCA_023249695.1 Elusimicrobiota bacterium | reverse complement strand
CGGTGGCGCGAGCCCGGTGTCCGTGTCGGCCGTCACGAAATCGAATTTTACGTCGGGAAACGCGGCGGTCAGGCATGGCCCGACGGCGCCCCCGCGAGAGTTGGTCAAAACGACGATGTCTTGACACCCCGCCGAGCGCAATCCGCCGACCACCCAATGAATGAGCGGCTTCGCCGCCACGCTGATCATCGGCTTGATCTGTCCCGGATGGCTCTTCTGCAAGCGTGATCCTTCCCCGGCGGCGATGATCCCGGCCCTCACCCGAGTATCGCTTCCAGGTCGAGGACCGAACGGATCGTCCAATCCTGGCCGGCCTCGGGCGCCTCGGCCGCGGCGGAGATCAGCGCCTTTTTCATGCCGACGCCGGCCGCCCCGGCCATGTCCCGCTTGATCGAATCGCCGACCATGACGCACTCCTCGGGAGACGAGCCCATGGCCTTGGCGGCGTGGAGGAAGATCGCCGCCTCGGGCTTGGTGACGCCGAGGACGCCGGAGTCGGCCACGACGGAGAAGAGCGGGCGCAGGCCTTCGGCGGCCAGGATTCCATCGAGGTTGCCGTAGAAGTTCGACACGATGCCGAGGCGGTACCGCTTGGACAGGCGCTCGAGCGCGGGGGTCAGGCGCTTGAACTGACCGCGGCAGTCCGCGACGAAGCGGCCGGCGACGGGGTCGACCAGGTCGTCCCGGTCCGGCGCCAGGGCTTTGATCACGTCCGCGACCTGGAGGCGCACGGTTTGCGCCAGGTCCAGGCCTTTCAAGGCGTGGCGGGCGGGGAGGTTGTCGTCCGAGTCGTAAAAGGCGCGGTCGAAGCGGTCCTTCGGGACATCGAGGCCGGCTTCCTTATAAATAGGGTGGAAACGCTCGAGCCAGGTGGTCCCGTCGGAGTCCAGGGTACCCCCATAGTCGAACAACAGGGACTTCATCCTGAGATTATACTTAATAGCGCCAACTCGCCGCGGCCGGGAAGGTAGCCGTTTTATGACAGGCCTTGACAAGAATGAGTAAACCTGTTATAAATCCGTGCCGCACACAAAACGCGCCGAGTCCGACCTCCCGGGGAATCCGGGGGGGCGTCGGCGCTTTTTTAATGGCCGGTTGTCGTGGTCGATCGTAACCAAGGAGATAAATGCCTAAGCTCGAAGAGGTCAAGGAGAAGCTCGGAGCCCTGAAGGGGCTTGCGGAAATGCTCCTCGGCCCCAAGGACGTCGTCGGCATCGACGTCGGCTCGTACTCGGTCAAGGTCGTCCTCTTCAAGCTCGAGGCCGGCGCGTACCAGCTGAAGGCCTGGGGCAATATGCCCCTCGGCGCGAAAGCGGACGCGGGCCCCGATGAGAAGAAGGCCGCCGTGATCAACGCGCTGCGCGCCTTCTTTATCGAGAAGGGCGTCAAGGTCAAAGAGGCCTCGACCGCCCTGTCGGGCAACGCCGTCATCGTGCGCTACGTCAAATTTCCGCGTCTGACCAAGCTCGAGCTCATGTCCACCTTGGCCACCGAGGCCGAGCCGTTCATCCCTTTCGACATCAACGAGGTTCAGCTCGGCTTCCATATCCTCAGCGAGATCGTCGAGGACGGTCAGAAGAAGATGGAGACCGTCCTTGTCGCCGCCAAGCGCGACCTCGTCGTCCAGCGCCTCGAGATTCTGCAGGGCGCCGGGCTGACCCCCACGATCATCGACGTGGACAGCTTCGCGCTCGAGAACGTCCACGAGAGAATCCGCGACGCGAAGGAAGGGCCGGGCGCGACGCTGTACCTCAATATCGGCCACATGGTGACGAACCTGTCCATCGTGGAGAACGGCGTCACGCGCGTCGTGCGCGACATGTTCATCGCGGGCAACACGATGACCAAGGCGATCATGAAGGCTTTCCAGTGCGACGCCGCCAAGGCCGAGGAGCTCAAGCACTCGCGCGGGGTCTTCGTCGATCCCGCGGAAAAGGAGAAGGCGCTCGCCGACGGTGATCGCGACGGCCTCGGCGTCTCGCAGGCCGTCGGCCAGGTCGCGCGCGATCTCGTCGCGGAGGTCCATCGCTCCGTCGACTTCTATCTCTCGCAGGGCCCGGATCGCTCGATCGGGCGCATCATGCTCGCAGGCGGCACCGCGCGCCTGAAGAATCTCGACAAGCATCTCGCCCAGGAGCTGAAGGTCCCCGTGTCCGTGCTCAACCCCTTCTCCTTCGCGAAGGGCGGGGACGCCGTGCCCGAGGCGCTGACCGCGTCGTTCGGCGTGGCGGCGGGGCTGGCCCTCAGGCAGAACAGGGACTGGGAATAACGCGCGATGATCAAGGTCAACCTCGTCCCCTCGGAAATTCTCGCCAAGGCCAAGCAGCGTCAGCTGCTGCTGCAGGCCGCGGTGCTGGGCAGCCTCATGGCCCTGATCCTCGTGGCCATCTCGTTCGGCCATTGGTACGGCAAGCACACGCTCGAGATCACCTTGACGGTGGACGAGGCCGAGCTCAAGCGCCTGGACGCCGTCGTCAAGCAGGTCGAGGAGCTCGATAAGGCCGCCGCCGCCGTGCGCGCGCGCCTCAGCGTGATCGAAAACCTCCTGCTCGGCCGCGCCTACTACCCGATCTTCATGTCCGACTTCGCCCGATCGGTTCCGGCCGGCGTCCGCGTGAACGCGATGAACACCGCGGCCGTGTCGCCCGGCGTCATCAAGGTCGCGATCACCGCCGTCGCCAACTCCAACGAGGACATCGCGGCCTGGGTGAAGACTCTCGAGAAGAACGCCAAGTTCGGCCTGGTCGAGCTCGGGGGCGTGACCGCTTCCGGCGTGACCTACACCTTCGGGATAACGGCGACGTACACGAGCAAATAAAATGGCCATGCAACTCTCGAAGCAGCAGCAGCAATACCTCGGCGCGGGAGCGGTGCTGTTCATCGTTTTCAGCGCCGTTTACGTGAAATTCTTCTGGCTGCCCATCGCCGCGGCCAAGGCCGAGGCCACGGAGAAGATCGAGAAGATCGAGGCCCAGATCGTGAAGGCCAAGCAGCAGGCGGCGCGCCTGGAGCGCCTGCAGGCCGAGATCGCGAGCCTCAACGAGCGCGCGGCCGAGGCCGAGAAGCGCCTGCCGAAGACGAAGTCCGTGCCCGACATCCTGCTCGCGATCTCCTCCTTGGCGCAGAAGAACCGGGTGGCCATCAAGAGCTTCACGCCCGGGCCGTCGAAGAGCCAGCAGTTCTTCATCGAGCTCGCCTATCCGCTTTCGGTTCAGGGCTCCTATCACAACATCGGCCGCTTCCTGGCCGCCATCGGCCTCGAGGAGCGCATCTTCAACGTGAAGGACATCAACTATCCGTCGGCCGACGCGACCGGGGAAATGACGGTGACGTTCACCTTGCTCTCGTACCAGTATAAAGGATGATCCTCTCCACTCTCGCTTTGCTCCTCGCGACGGCCGGTCCCGTTTCCGCGGGGCCGGCTCCGTCGCCGGCCGCCGTGGCGGCCTCGACCGCCGCCGCGCAGATGCCGATCGGCACGTCGACGCAGACGGTGTCGACGATCTACACGGGCGACCGCGTGCGCGACCCTTTTCTGCCGGCCGCGATGGGCGAACGCACCGCGCGTCGCGCGGACGACGCGAAAAGCCTGGGCCCCGAGGTGGTGGACATCCACGGCATGACTTTGCGCGGCATCATGAAGGACTCGAAGGTGGACTACGCGCTGTTCGCGTCCGAGGGCGGCGGCACCTACCTGCTGCGCGGCGGCCGGCTCTACAATGAGCGCAACAAGCCGGTGCCCGGCATTACCGGGGTCATCAAATTGAAGCAGAAGACCGTGGAGCTCGTCACCGCCGACAAGGACGTCCAGGTGTTCCGTCTCGGCGAAGACGAAAAAGACAAGGAGAAGCCGTAGCCGCGGAGAATCTATGATCAATCGCCAAATGAAGAAAGCCCTGTCCGCGGCCCTCGCCGTCATCCTCGCCGTTCCCGGCGGCGTTCTCCCGGCCTTGGCGGCCGACGTGGCCGCGGCTCCGGCCGTCTTCCAGGGCGTCTCGGTGACCGACGATTTCGTCACGATCAAGCTCAGCACTCCCGTCCAATACAACAGCTTCCTCACCCAGACGCCCCCGCGCCTCGTCATCGAGCTTCTCGACACCCAGCACGACGGGCCGACCCAGTCCGCCAAGGGCAAGGGCGCGCTCCTGGCCGGCGTGCGCACGAGCCAGTACGAGAAGTCGCCGCGCCTGATCACCCGCATCGTGATGGATCTCATGAAGATGGCGGGCTATAAGGTCGGCACGACCAAGGCCGGCCTGACCGTGCAGATCGTCGGCACGGTCGACGACCAGGCGGCG
>JAHFCD010000284.1 GCA_023249695.1 Elusimicrobiota bacterium | reverse complement strand
CCGAACGCCTCGGACGGATCGCCGTTCGAGTAGGCCATGATCTTGTCGGGGCCGTACAGGACCGTCTTCTCCTTCTTGATCCAGAGGGCCTCGATCTCGGCGCGCGTCGTGCCGGACAGGCGGACGGTCATGTCCGTGATCTGGACGATGTTCTTGGCGTCGGAGTACATGAAGGCGTCGGCGACGCAGAAGGGAGTCCCGTCCGGCGCGTAGCCCAATTCCTTGATGTGCAGCTCGTAGCGCGCCTTCTTCGTGGAGGCGAGCACCTGGCCGCGGCACTTGAGCTGGCTCGCGACGCCGGGGACGGGCTCGTGCCAGACCTTGCCCTTCTCCCCCACCCAGCCCATGCGCAGGAGATGGACGCGCAGCGTATGCAGACAGCATTCGTACATGAGCGTGCCCGGCATCACGTTGTCGCCCGGGAAGTGGCAGACGAGGTGCCAGTCGTCGGGGTGGATGTCCATTTCGCCGACGGCGCGGCCGAGGCCGTAGCGGCCGCCCTTGGGATCCAGCTCGAGGATGCGGTCGACGAGCTTCATCATCCCGCCGGGAAGCGTTTCGGGAACGAACGGCAGGGACGCGAACGCCGGACCGAAGGCGGCCTTCAAATCCCCGGCGCGCAGGGACTCGAATTGACCTTCGGTCAACGACACCTTTTCAGTGAACGGAGCGAGCGGCTTCCAGTCGGCGGGGATTTTGCCCGGGGCCGGCTTCTTCTCGGCGTCGGTCAGGACGATGCCCTTGCCCTTGGCGAGCTCGGCCATCGTGAAGAAGCCGGCGCAGCCCTTGCGCATGGTCAGCAGCGGCCTGCCCTCGACGGTCGAATCGAAGCGGAAGAAGAAAAGCCAGATGTCGTCGTGCTGGCCGAACCCGTCGATGGAGATGTCGTACTTGATCACCTGGCCGGGCCGGGGCAAGTGATCATGGAAGGTCACGATCGCGTCGAGAAGGCGGTAGACGGCGTTGCCCTTGGTCTGGGAGTCGATTCCCAGATAACCGGAGAGAAAGAGGTCGGCCTGGCCGGCCTCGACGGCGATGCAGGTGGGGATGCGTCCGGCATCCAAATACCAGCCGTCCTGAAGCACGTCATGCTCGGTGACGCACGAGCCGGCCTTCATCGAGTTCGCGACGCCGGTGACGGAGACAATGCGGTCGGCCAGCATCAACGGCTCGTCGGGCAGCCGCACCCGCGACGGGTAGGAGTCGACGTGGGCGAATTTTTCGCCGAGAACGCTGCCGATCTTGCCGACGGCGAACTCGAGGCACGCCTGGCGGTCCATGAAGACCGCCGGCGAGGGCGCCGTCGCGGGAGAATTCAACGAATTCGTTGGCCTGACACCGGGATCGCCGAGATCGGGGACGACGGACTGGCCGGAGGCGATGCGGATCTGCTCGCCGAGGTTGTGGGTTTGGAGCTTGGCGAAGTTTTCCGCGAGCTTCAGGTACATTTGATGAGCCTGCGCCGTCAGCGCGGCGGCATTCGCCAGGCTTGCGGCGGCGCCTGGAGCCGTTTGAGGCACCGGAACGGCTCCCGGGACGGGCGGGGCCGTGAAGTCATCACCCGGCAAACGCGGCTCGGGGATGCGAACGGACGGGACGACTCGCGCCGGGGCGAGCTCGGAGGTCTTGGGGAGAGGCGCGGGAGCCGGACCGGCCGCCTTCGGCGGCGACGGCGGCGTCCAGGAAACCTTCGCGGGGCGGCCGCCTAACGGAAGACGGACGAATTGCGCCGGCTGCGCCGGGGTCGATCGGTGAGCGGCGCAGAAGGAGCGGGCCCCGTAGAGCGGCTTCAAATCGACGGGGACGCGCTCCGCGATCAGGAAGGCCAGCGTTTTCAAAATGCCCGACACGTCGTCGAGGCCTCGGCTGTCGACCGACCGCGCGTTGTGCGTGAGCGGGCCGAGGATCTTTCCGATCATTCTCGTGCACGAGGCCTGGGGCCCCAGCTCGATGAACGTCCGCACGCCGTCCTCGTAGGCGGTTTTGATCAGGGCGGCGAAATTGACCGAGCGGATGGCCTGGGTCGTGATCGAGTCGGCGGCGGATTCGCGCGTGACCTCGTAGGCCTTGCCGAACGCGCCGGAGTAGTAGCGGATGCCCTGCGGCGGACGCGTCGGGAACAGATGGAGATCGCGATACTGCTTCTCGACGAGCTTGGCCGCGGGGAAGTGAACCGTGGACACGCCCTGCAGCGGCAGGAACACGCAGCCGAGGCCTTCGACGAGCTTCTCCACGGCGGAGCGGTAGCCGCCGACCACGCACTCGACCGGCGCGTTGACGATCAGCAGGGCGGCGCGTTCGGCTCCCTTGAGCGCCATGTTGACGGCGTCGGCGGGGCGGTCCACGACGCCGAGAACCCAGTCGACCTTCTCGTTGGCCGGCAGGCGCCAGAACTGGCGGGCGGCGTCGCAGGGCCCGGCGAGTTCGGAGGTGAAGAGCGAGGACTGCTTCATGCGCCGCAGCATTTCATCGCGAGACGCCCAAGCCCGCGTGGCGAAGAGGCCCGCGGTCTCGCCCAGGCTGTAGCCGACGACGGCGGTCGGGTTCACGCCGAAGGAGCGCATCAGGTCGCTCGTGACGGTGCCGTGGGCGACCGAGGCGAAGATGAGGGCGTGGTAGTCGGCGTTGAGCTCGCTGTCGGCCTTGGCCTCCCAGCCGGGCTCATAGGCGAGGCGCCACGGGGCCACGCGCGCGGGCGTCATTTGCTGGCGCAGATGGCCGTTTTCACCGTCCTGCCGTCTCAAGATTTCGGGCCACTGCGCGGCGAGGGCGGAGGTCATGCCGAGATACTGGTTGCCGGAGCCGGGGAAGACGAAGGCGAGGTCTCCGCCGAGGGGCTTGCGCGTCGTGAGGTAGGCGCGATCGGAAGCGAGCGGGCGCTCGGGATTCTCGCGGATCGAGTCCATGGCCGAGCGCGCGAGCAGCAGCAGCTCCTTCCAGTCGCGCGCGACGAGCGCGCAGGCGTGGGAGGATTCCGGGGACGCGCCGCGCTTGATCCACCAGCGGCGGGCCAGCGCCTCGATCGCGTCGCCCGAATCCTGGGCGGCGGTCCAGTCGATGAGCGCGCCCAGGCCCGCGAGCAAAGCCTCCGGGCCGGAGGCCTCGACCGAGAACAGCGCTTCGGCGCGCGCGCCGAGCGGCTGGCGGCGCTCGTCGTCGACCCGCGGATCCGCGCCGTCCCGATCGAAGCCCTCCAAGACGGCGTGCACGCAGCCGCCGTCGATGCCGAGGGAGGTGACGCCGGCGCGGCGCGGCCCGTCGGCGCGGTTGCGCAGCCAGTACGAGGCGCGGCGCGGAGAATGGAAGCGCTTGCGCGCGGAGACGAGCGGGGAGATCGGATTGACGATGACGGGGCCGAGGGGCAGGATTTCCTGGTACAAGGCGAGGGCCGCCTTGACCAGGCCGGCCAGGCCCGCGGCGGCGCCGGCGTGGCCGATGACGGACTTCGACGCGGACAGCGCCACCGGCAGCTCGGCCTCCGCCGTGCCGAAGACCTCGACGAGCGCGGCGGCCTCGGAGCGGTCTTCCTTCGCGTCCCCCGAGCCGTGGCACTCGAGCAGGCCGATCGTGCTCGGATCCACCTTCGCGTCGTCATAGGCCCGGCGCAGCGCCTCGGCGCACGCCTCCGGCGTGGGGACGACGGCGTCGGCGCCGCCGCCCGAGGCGGAACCCATCCCTTTGATGACCGCGTACACGCGGTCGCCGTCGCGCAGCGCGTCGTCGAGGCGCTTGAGGACGACGGTGGCCGCGCCTTCGCCGGGAGTGGAGCCGTCGGCGGTCGCGTCGAACGGGCGCGGCAAGCCGGAGGGCGAGAAGGGCTTGAGCGCGTGCGCGCCGGCGAGCGCCCGGGCCTCCCCCGCGACGTCGCAGGCTCCCGCCAGGGCCGCGTCCACCTCGCCGCGCTGCAGCGCGCGCACCGCCGCTTCGAGAGCCTTGAGCCCGGAGTTCTCCTCCGCGGAGACGGTGAAGCTCGGACCGCCGAGGCGGAACTCACGCGCGACGCGGCTCGCGGCGACGCTCGCCAGGCCGCCCATGACGCGATTGGCGGTCAGCGCGGGGCCGGAGGAGTCGCGCAGGGAAGAAAGCCACGACGAGCGCTCGGCGGCGGACAACGACCAGCCCTTCATTTTCGCCCAGGCGTCGGCCGAGGTCTCGAGGGACCAGCGCAGGTCGTACTGCGTGATCGCGAGGTCGAAGGCGACGCCGAGGAAGACGCCGACGCGGTCGCGGCCCTCCTCGGAGAGCTTGGCGTCGGCGATCGCGGACGCGGCGCTCTGGAGCGCGAGGAGCTGCTGGGGCAGCATCTCCTCCATCTCCTTGG
>JAHFCD010000283.1 GCA_023249695.1 Elusimicrobiota bacterium | reverse complement strand
GACCATCAGCTCGCGCAGCAGCACGTCCTGCACGGCCTTGGCCTGAAGGTCGCCGAGCTCCTTCGTGTTGGCGAACACGCGCACGGAGATCGGAATGCCGGAGTACTTCCGCTTGATCAAGTCCGCCGCGGAACGCAGCAGATCGGGGCCCGACGGAGCCTGAAGCTCGCCGGAGTTCTTGCTCGTGCCGAACAGGGCGGAGGAATCCAGGCTCAGGTGGAGCCCGGTATCTTCTTGATGGACGATCCCTTTGAATAACAGGGGCTTGCCGACGGTCGTGCGCGGCGAGCCGTCGGGGCTCGTGAAGGTGTAGACGGCGGAGTACGAACGGCCGGCGCGGACCCATTCCCCCTGCTCGTTCTGCCCGGTCCAGAGCAGCTCGTCGGGCGGATCGCCCGAGCCGGCGTAATTATGGAAGACCCGGCCTTCTTCGTCGGCGATGGTGAGGCTCCAGCCCCAGCGCTTCGCCTCCTTGGACTCGAGCTTCCCGGCGAGCAGGATCTCGAGCTGCTCCTTGATCTTGAAGCCGATGCCGGAGCGCTGGCTGAACGTCGTGCGCCACGGCTGGATCACCCGGTCGTTCATCAGGATCTCGGGGTGGGTGCGGCGCCACGACACGGTCAGCGGCGACACCGCGAGAAGGAGGTTCTCGTCGGGCTTCAGCGACGGCCGGATCGTCTCGAAAGGGTCCACCTCGATCTTGAGCGGAGGCTTCGCGTCGTTGAGCTTGGAGCCCGCGCCCTCGGCCTTGATGACGACCTCGGCGGGCATCCCCCCCGACGGCCCGCCGGACGACGGCGGCGCGAGCGGCGGCGTCTGCGCCGCGGCGTTGAGGACGAACGTCATAACGAGGGCGATGATGGTCATAGTCACTCCAAGACGAAGCGGAACGTGATGACGCCCCATTGCGCGCCGGAACCGGGCGCGGGGGCGAAGGTCCAATTGCGAAGGCTGTCCATGCAAAGGCGGTCGAGGCGGCCGTAGCCCGAGGTGCGCTCGACGCGCATGCCGGGCATCACGAGGCCGTCGGCGTCGACGTTGAAGCGGATCGCGACCTCGGCTTCCATCATGCCCTGCGCGCGCGCCCAGTCGGGGAATTTCGGGGTCACCGCGGTGACGACCTTGCGGTCTTTCAGCGGGCCTTCGATGTCGATGCCCTTCTTCGGCCCTTCCTCGGTCGCGACCGCGGCCTGCCGGCGCTCGAGCTTGGGCGCGGCGGCGATGTTCTCGAACTTCGGCGCGATCGCCGCCGCCGGGCGCGCCCGGATCTCGAGCTGCTCGGGCAGGACGGAGAAGCCCTTGCGCGCGGAGGGCCGCGCGGCCGGAGCGTCGGCTTCGGCGAGGGCCGCCGCGGCCGCCTTGATCTGGCGCCGGCTCGTCGGGGCCGGAGCGTCGAGCGCGCCGCCCAGGATCGCCGTGGCTTCCCGGCGCTTGTCCTCGAGGACGAGCGCCTCAGGCAGGTTCTTCACCCGGCGGCGTCCGACCTCCTCGAGCTTCGGGAGCGCCGCCAGCGTCTCCGCGGCGCGGCGGCGGCTCATCGGCTCGGCGTCCACCTTCGCGGCCGAGACGCGCGAACGCGCGAGGTCGAGCGCCTCGAGCTTCGGCGTCAGCTTGCGGGTGCTTTCCTCGAGCTTCGGGGCCTCGGCCAGCAGCGGCTTATGGGCGTCCGGGAGCTTGACGTCCACGGCCTGCAGGGCGGCGCGGCGGGGCGGGGCCGACGGCAAGGCCATCTTGAGGAAATCCATCGTGGACAGCACCGGCTTGGGCGCGGCCTCGACCGGCTTCGGGGCGGCCGGGGCGATCAGCAGATCCACGCCCTCGATGATCTGGGCCGCCTGCTTCGGCGCTTCCTTCACGAGGCCCACGAACAGAATCAGGAAGCCCGCGTGAACCGCGAGCGAGATCAGAACCGACGCCGGGACTCTCTGGGTCATCCTTTTATAGACACCGTCTCATTTCAACTGTTCCGTCGCGATCGTCATCGACTGCGCTCCGGCGTCCTTCGCGCGGGCCATCAGGTCGGTGAGTTGGCCGTGCAGGGCGTCCTTGTCGGCCCGCAGCACGACCATCTTCGACTCCTTTTGCGACAGGGCGACCTTCAACGCCTCGCCGAGCAGCTTCGGGTCGGTGAACTTGTTGGCGTCGATCGCGTATTCGCCGTCCTTCGACAGCGTGACCGTGATCTTGTCGGCCTCCTCGCCCTCGTGCGTGTGGGCGGAGGGAAGCTCGACCTTGATGGGCGGGTCGGAGAACATCGGGGCGGTCACCATGAAGATGATGACGAGCACGAGGCACACGTCCACGAGGGGCGTGATGTTGATGTCGGTGATCGGATCGTCCGACTCGATACTGGCGCCGGCCATCAGCTCCCGCCTCCCGTTTTAAGATCCGCGTCGACGCTGGCTTTCATGACGGCGAGCTTGAGCGCGCCGGCCTGCTTCGACGCGTCGAGGACCTCGACGACGATGCCGACCTTGTTCGCCGCGTCGGCGGTCACGATCACCATCTTGTCCTTGCTCTTGGCGAGCGCCGCCGCCAGGATCCCGCGGAAGGTGACGCCGTCGGTCTGGATCCCGTTGACGAAGATCGCGCCGCTCAGCGCGATCTTGATGTTCACGTTCTCGTCGACGGACGCCTTGCCCTCGGTGTTCGAGGGGCGGGTCTCGAGGACCTTGATGCCGAGCGTGATGGCCATCGGCGCGACGGCCATGAAGATGATGACGAGCACCAGACAGACGTCCACCAACGGGGTGACGTTGATCGCCGTGATCGGTTCGTCGTCTTTCTGGCTCGCGCCGGCCATGGAGGTCCCCTTACTTCGCCCCGACCATCACGATCAGCCGCGCCGACGCGATCTCCATGTCGACGGTGATCACCTTCAGCCTCCTCATAAAGTAATTGTACAGGATGGTCGCCGGAATGGCGACGAGCATGCCCGCGGCCGTGGCGACGAGCGCCTCGGCGATGCCGCGGGCGACGACGGCGGGGCCGCCGGTGCCGGAGACGGCGAGGTCGCGGAACGCCTTGATGATGCCGACGACCGTGCCGAACAGGCCGATGAACGGCGAGACGTTGCCGAGCGTGCCGAGCACGCCGAGGAAGCGCTCGAGCTTGATGCGCTCCTCCTTGAGCTTCGTGAGCATCAGCTCCTCGAGGTCCTTGCGCGAGCGCGCGGCGTGCAGCAGGCCGTAGTGGACGACCTGAGCGACGGCGGAGGGATGCTTCTGGCAGTACGCCGCGGCGGCGTCGGCCTTGCCGCCCTCGAGGCTCTTGCGGACGTTCCCAAGCACGTCGTCGGGGCTCGCCTGCGCGGTCCGGAAGTACCACCAGCGCTCGAGCGCGAAGGTGATGGAGAGGATGGAGCAGAAAAGCATGATGACGAGCGTGAAGCTTTCGCGGAACAGCGCCAGGATATGAATTTCGCCCATCGGATCGGATCTCCTCGTGTCTAGTCTGCCGTCTGGTCCGGGGTTTTGAGGCCCCCTTTAGTGTATGTCTTCCGCGGCCGGCATGCCCGGCAAATTCGGCTCCGCCGCCCCGGCGGCCGCCTCTCCGCCCCGTCGTCCCTTGGCTCCGGACTTCGGCGCGGGCTTGGCGGCGGGCTTCGCGGCCTTCTTCGGGGCTCCCTTCTTGGCCGGCGCGTCGTCGGCCGGCATCACCATCGTGCCGCCGCCGTCGGGCGCCACCTGGTCGTCGACATCCGGCGTCGGAGCGGCCGCCGCCTTCTTGACCTTGCCTCCGCCGGGCGAACGGCGCAGCGCCGCGGCGCGGGCCGCGGCCTTCTGCGCGAGGTCCTTCGACGCGGCGCGAGAGTAGTCCTCGTACACGTCGGCGGCGGAGGACAGGTCGCCGGCCTTCTCGTACGCCTCGCCGAGCTTCGCGAGCGCCTGGAGCCGGAAGGCGGAAGAGAGCGGCTTCATCGACCGCATCTTCTCCCAGGTCGCCTGGGCCTCGTCCGGGCGGCCCGCGGCGGTGTACACCTCGGAGATGCGGTACATGACCTCGAGCGCCAGCTCGCCGTCGGCCTTCCCCGAGTTCTTGATCGACTCGAGGGTCGCGACCGCGCCGTCGAAGTCCTTGCGGTCGCGCTGGATCTGGTAGGTCTCCCACAGGGCGTTCTGGGCCTGCGCGTCGCCGGGCTTGGCCGCCGCGACGTACTTCTGATAGGCGTACTGCGCCATGTCGAGCTTACCGAGCTTCTTGTACGCGAGCGCCAGGTTGAACTGGGCGGGCGCGACGTAAGGCGAGGCCGGATATTCCTCGATGAGGCGGGAGTAGTGGCGGGTCGCCTCGTCGAACTTTTCGAGGTTATAGTAGGCGCTCGCCAGATG
>JAHFCD010000282.1 GCA_023249695.1 Elusimicrobiota bacterium | reverse complement strand
GCTGGATACTCGCCGGCCCCTACGCCGATCCCGGCGAGCCCTGGGTCGCGGGCGGCCGGGCGGTCCTCGTGCCGTCGACCGCCGCGCAGCTCTACGACGAAACGTTTTCGACGGCCTCGGTCTTCCTCGCCGCCGCCGCGGACCTGCCCCGGCCGTTGCGGGGCTGGGCGACCATCGGCGACCTGACCCGGGAAAAATCGCAGTCCGCCCTGGAGCTTTCCGCCATCCGCGAGTGGCCCGCCTGGAGCCCCGAGGACGCGCGCGTCCCCCCGGAGGACCCGGGAGCCCGGGCCGCCTGGGACGCCTACGGCGAGGCGGCCCGATCGGTCGACCGCTACCAGAACTCGGGCTCGGCCGACCTCAAGACGCTCGACGCGGCCGTCGAGCTGCTGCGCAAGTCCCAGGCCGCGCGATTCTACCGCGCGGACGGGACCGGGGCCCCGTCCGCGGAGCTGCGCGCGGCGCTGCTGGGGGTCTATAAGAAGCTCAAGCTCGCCGCGCCCGACGCGCTGTACGGCGGCGGCTCGACGGGCGCCGCGGCATCCTCTTCTTCCGACGAGCGCCCGACGGGCGTGCGGGCGCTGAGCGGCCCGGCCTGGCTGGAATTCCACGCCCCGCTCGGAACCCTCGCGCTGACGCCGCGCCCGCTCACGGGCGGCGCGACCGCGGCGATCGTGGACGGAGGCGCCAATGCCGACCCGTGGCGCATCCGCAGCCTGCGCGCGGAATGGGACGAGACCGCCGTCCGCTTGACCCTCCGCGTCGGCCGCGCCTCCGCCGCCGCCCCGCGGCCTATCTACGAGATCTACACGGACTTCAACCACGTGCTCGGCGCGGGACGCCTGCCGCTGCTCGAGGGCCGCGGGGCCGTCGTCCCCGCGCGCGACGCGTGGGAGCTCGCGCTGTCCATCGTCGGCGACGAGGCCCGGCTCTACCGGGTTCGCGGAGGCGGGGAGCCCGAGGAGACCTCGACCTTCAAGGCCGAGTGGCGCTCGGACCGGGGCGAGGTCTCGGTTTCGGTGCCGCGGTCTTTCATGCGCGGCAATCCCGCGCGCTGGGGCTGGGCCGTGGTCGCGCTCGCCGAAGATTCCGCGCGGACGGGGCGGCATCCCGCGGCCTCCCTCGTCGGCCCCGACGGGACGATCCTGCTGGGCGCCCTGGCGCCGGCGGATCTGCAGAAGCCCATCCTCTCCCGCGCGAACTCGCGCGTGCCCGCCGCCCGCCTCGAGCCGTAGGCGCCTACCGGCGCGTGACCCGGCGGGGTATCTGGGTGGAGTTGCCCTTGGGGTCGGAGACGGTGATCATGATCTCGTTGACGCCGACCTTCAGCGGCAAGGTGACGACGAAATTACCGTCGGCGTCGGCCCTGACGGGGCGGCCGGCGACGTCGATGGTCAGGCGGTCGTCGCGAAGGACGCCGGCGACGCGCACGCTGTCCGCGCCCACGACGGAATCCTCGGCCGGGCTCGAAATGACGATCGCGCTCTTCAGATTTTCCGTGATGGCGGTGGTCGCGCGCCGGATGCCGACCGTGTAGTAGCGCGGGTCGGAGAACCGGCCCTCGATGCCGAGAAGGTCGATGATCGCGATGCGCCACCAATACGCGCCCGGCTTAAGGCCTTCCTCTCCCGGGCGAAGACGGTCTTCCGGCTCGTACTTTTTGGCGAACACCACCTGCTTGAAATCGCGGTCGGCGGCGGCCTGGACGAGGTAGCCGCCGATCGGCAAGCCGACGCGCAGCGATTCCAGGTCCCCGCGAAGGCTGTCGGCGTCGGCCTCGGGCGGCGGAGGAAGGGCGGCGGGGCCCTTCGGATCCGGCGCGGCCAAGCCGCCCACCTTCACGGCGGACGCGTATTCGAAAGCGCGGGTTTCGATCTCGGGCAGGTTGGCGATCACGCGCGGCACCTCGGGGGCCAGGCCCGGACGCACGCGCGTGCTCATGCCGGCGGGAACCTCGACGCTGCTGCCCTGGGCGTCCACGCCGGCGGCGCCCTTGAACACCTCGACGCGCGTGGTGAGGTCAGCCTCGACCGTCGCGGCGTAGCGCGTGTCCTTCGTGCGCGGCGTGACGAGCGCGGACGCCGTGACGACGCGCGCGCGGCCGGCGAACACGGACCCGGACTTCAGCTCGAGGTCCCCGTCGCGGTCGAGCGGCTTGATGACGGCCATCGAGTTCGGCTCGAGGCTCAGCAGCTCGCGATCGAGCAGCTTGACCCGCGCCTTCGACGCGTCGAGCGTGCGCACCGTGTCGCCCTGGAACAGCTCCTGGGCGAGCGCGCCCGATTTCCAGCTCGCGGTTTCCTTGCGGCGGTACAGCACGCGATTGATCACATAAACAAGGTGCGCCGCGCGCAGCTGCGCCTTGATCAGACGGACCGGGACGCGCAGGGTCATGCCCGGAAGCGCGACGGTCGGATCCTGGGTCGGCAGGCGGTTGTGCTTGAGAATCTCGTCCCAGCGCGCCGGATCCTTCAGGAATTTATTGGCGATCGCCCACATCGTGTCGCCGGGCTTCACGACGACCTGCTGGAAGACCTCGTCCTCGGCGGCCGCGCGGCGCGGCGCCGACGCGGCGAGCAGCAGGAGAAGCGCCGCCGCCCCCAGCCGCCTCATACGACCGCCTCCGCCGGCTGAACGCGCCCGTCGGGCAGCAAGGTCAGGCCTTTGCGGATCGTGAAATAGAAGCGCGCGCCGTGGCCGGGCTCGGATTCCACCCAGATGCGGCCGAGATGGGCCTCCACGAAGTAGCGGGTGATCGTCAGTCCCAGTCCGGTGCCGCCGCGGCGCTGGCCGGGCACCTGCTCGAACTTCTCGAAGACCCGCCGCAGATGCTCCGCCGGAATGCCGTCGCCGTTGTCCTCGACGCAGGCGGTCAATTCCCCGTCACCCTCGGTGATGGTGACCGTGATCGTGCCGCCGTCGTTCGAGAACTTGATCGCGTTGCCGAGCAGGTTCGTGAACACCCGCTCGAGCATGTCGGAATCGCCCTCGACCGAGAATTCCTCGACCGCGGCGAGCTGCACCGAGATCCTCTTGGCCTTCGCGAGCTGCTCTAAAATATCGATCGCGCGGCCCGCGATGCCGGCCAGCGAAACGGTCTTCAGCTCGAGCTTCGCGCGGCCCGACTCCATCTTCGCGATGTCGAGGATGTTGTTGATCATGCTCATCAGGCGGCTCGTCGAACGCCGCACGGACGAGACGATCGTGTGCTGATCCGCGTTCAGCACGCCGGCCGTGCCCTTCAAGAGGATGTCGAGGAAGCCCATCGCCGAGCCGAGCGGGTTGCGCAGATCGTGCGTGATGTAATTCAGGAAATCGTCCTTCATCATCTCAAGCTCGCGCTCCAGCGTCACGTCGCGCAAGGCGAACACGACGCCGAGCTCGGTCGCGCGGCCGGGCGTGACGACGGCGCTCGCCGCGACGCGCAGGATCTTGCGCGTCTGCGCGTCGGACAGGTCGGCCTCCTTGAAGCCCTTGCCGGGCTCCCGGGAGACGGCGACCAGCGCGTCGCGCAGCGGGCCGGCGGGCAGCGCCTGGTCGATCGGGCGGCCCTCGATATCGGCGTCGGCGCCGAGGCCGAACATCTCGCGCGCCTGGCGGTTGGCGAGCTGAACGCGTCCCTCGCGGTCGGCCATGACGATGCCTTCCGCGATCGAGAACATGATCGCCTCGGTCTTGCGCTGCTCGGCGATGAGCCGGTCCACCTGCAGGACCGAGTAGGAGCGCAGGCGCGCGATCATCGTGTTGAATGTCTCGGCCAGATGCTGGAGCTCGTCGCCGGTGTGGATGTCGACGCTGGCCAGGAAGTCGCCCCGCGCGACGGCTTCGGCGGCCCGGGTCAGGTCGAGCAGGGGCGCGGTCAGCGCGCGGGCGAGGAAGAAGGAGGCGAGCACGGAAAGGATGATCGTGATGAGGACGGCGAAGCCGGCCGTGCGCCGGGCCTCGGTGGAGGCGAGGTAGGCCTCCTCGCGGCTTTGCAGGACGAGCACGGCGCCGCCGAGCACCGGTATCGGGGCGTACGCGCCGACGCGCGCGATCCCCATCGGATCGACGAATTCGCTCGAGCCGACGCTGCCGCCGGAGGCGAGGGCCGTGCGCGTGATCGGCCACTGGGGCAGGGTCGAGAGCTCGAGGCCGCGCGGCGTCGTATCCGACGACAGCGGACGGCCTTCCGCGTCCACGAGCATGGCGAAGCCGGTCCCGCCGACGCGCTCGGCCGCGATGCGCTCGGCCAGCGCGCGCAGAGGGACGACGACGCGCGCGTAGACCCCCCCTTGGATCGGGCGATGCAGGACGAGCATCGGACCGCCGGGCCCGCGCAAAATCTCGGTGCCGCCT
>JAHFCD010000281.1 GCA_023249695.1 Elusimicrobiota bacterium | reverse complement strand
CGGCACCGACGGTCGTCTGCCGCGCGCGCACGGCCGCGGCCCTGCGCGCGGCGATAAAGGACCTCTCCCGCCGCGGCGTCGGCACCTTGCTCCTCGAGGGCGGTCCGACGATCCACGCCGGCTTCCTGCGCGCGGGCCTCGTGGACGAGGCGCGCGTGTTCCTGGCGCCCAAGCTGCTGTCCGGCGCGCTCGACCCGAACACCGCGCCGCGACTGAAAGCGCCGAAGCTGTCGCGGCTCGGCGACGACTGGCTCATTCAGGGAGCGCTTTAATGTTCACCGGCATCATCAACTGCCTCGGCACGGTCAAGAAGCGCACGGCGACGACGGTCGAGATCGCGGCGAAGATCCCCAAGCCGAAGCTCGGGGCCTCGATCGCGGTCAACGGGGTCTGCCTGACCGTGGTGAGCACGAAAAATGGCCGGCACGCGTTCGACGTCGGACCGGATACCTGGAAACGGACGAATTTGGGAGCGCTCGAGGCCGGACAGGCCGTCAACGTCGAGCCGTCCTTGCGGCTCGGCGACGAGATCGGCGGGCACTTCGTCAGCGGCCACGTGGACGCGAGCGCCGACGTGATTTCGCTCGAGCCCTGGGGCGAGGGCTTCTGGCGCCTACGCGTCGAGCTGCCCGCGATCCTGCGCGGCCTCGTCGCCGTGAAGGGCTCGATCGCGATCGACGGCATCAGCCTGACGGTCACCGCCGCGGGCAGGGATCATTTCGAGGTCATGCTCGTTCCCCACACCCTCCAACGCACCAACCTGGGCCGCCGCAGGTCCCGCGACCAGGTGAATCTCGAAGCCGACCCCCTCGCCCGCTACGCGATGGCCGCGGTCGAAGCCGTCCGGAGCAAAAAATGAAGACCGCGAAAGGTTTCGACCTCATCGAGGCCGCGATCTCCGACATCCGCAAGGGACGCATGGTCGTCGTCGTGGACGATCCCAACCGCGAGAATGAAGGCGACGTGGTCATCGCCGCGGAGAAGTGCGGCGTCGCCGCCGTCAATTTCATGGCGGTGCACGCGCGCGGCCTGATCTGCGTGCCGATGCCCGCCTCCCGGCTCGACGCGCTCAAGCTCCAGCCGATGATCGACCCCTCCGCGTCCCTGAGCGCCGTGCCCGGCAAGGACACCGCCTTCACGATCTCCGTCGACGTCAAGCGCGGCACGAGCACCGGCATCTCGGCCCGCGATCGCGCGCTGACGATCAAGGCCTTGATCGACCCGAAGACCCGGCCCGAGGACCTCGGCCGCCCCGGCCACATCTTCCCCTTGAGGGCCAAGGAAGGCGGCGTTCTCGTGCGCGCCGGCCACACCGAGGCCGCGGTGGACCTCGCCCGCCTCGCCGGTCTCAAGCCCGCGGGCGTCATCTGCGAAATCCTCAACGCCGACGGCTCGATGTCCCGCACGCCGCAGCTGCTGAAGTTCGCGCGCAAGCATAAGCTCAAGATCATCACGATCGCCGACCTCATCGAGCACCGCCGCCGCAAGGACCGCCTCGTCGAGCGCCGCGCGAGCGCCAAGCTGCCCACGAAGTACGGCGACTTCACGATCCGGGTCTACGAGGAGAGCCTGACCGGCAAGGTTCATCTTGCCCTGGTCAAAGGAGAAGTGCGCGGCGCGAAGAACGTGCTCGTGCGCGTGCACTCCTCCTGCGTGACCGGCGACGCGCTGTTCTCGGCCAAGTGCGACTGCGGCCTCCAGCTCGAGGCCGCCCTCAAGCAGATCGCGCACGCGAAAAAAGGCGTCCTCGTCTACCTCAACCAGGAAGGCCGCGGCATCGGCCTCATCAACAAGATCAAGGCGTACGCGCTGCAGGACAAGGGCCTCGACACCGTCCAGGCCAACCTCGCGCTCGGCCTCAAGCCCGACCTGCGCGAGTACGGCATCGGGGCGCAGATCCTGGCCGACCAGGGCCTCACCTCGATCCGCATCCTCACGAACAATCCGCGCAAGATCGTCGGCATCGAGGGCTACGGGCTCACCGTCTCCGAGCGCGTCCATCTCCAGATGCCGTCCACGAAGCACACCGCCGGCTACCTGCGCACCAAACGCGAGAAGCTCGGCCACCTGTTGACCGTCCCTGAGGAGCTCCGATGAAAAGAGTCGCCATCGTCAAATCGCGGTTCAACGAGGAGGTGACCTCGCGCCTGCTCGCGAGCTGCCTGAAGACCTTCAAGTCCGAGGGCTGGACCGACGCGCAGCTCAAGGTCGTCGAGGTCCCCGGCGGCTGGGAGATTCCCTGGGCCGTCCAGGAGCTCGCCAAGACGAACCTCTATCAGGCCGTCGTCACGCTCGGCTGCGTGCTGAAGGGCCAGACGCCCCAGAACGACCATCTCGCGCGCTCGCTCGTGCAGAGCCTGCACCGCATCTCGCTCGACACGCGCATCCCCGTGATCCTCGGCGTCATCACGCCGAACAGCGCCGGGCAGGCGATGGCCCGCACGAAGGGCAAGCTGGACCGCGGCCACGAGGCGGCGCTGGCCGCGCTCGAGATGATCGCGCTCAAGGAGGAGCTCCGTGGGTCGTAGGCGGCTGGCGCGCGAGATCGCCCTTCAGGCCCTGTACGTCGCGGACGTGGCCCACACGCCCGCCCTCGAGGCCTTCGCGATCGTGACCCGCCGCGAAGGCGAGGAGGTCGACGTCGAGACCCTCGACTTCGCCCGCGATCTGGCGCTCGGCGCGATCGAGCGCGTCGAGAAGCTCGACCTGACGATCCAGGAGCAGGCCGCGAACTGGTCCATGGCCCGCATGGCCGCGGTCGACCGCAACGTCCTGCGCCTGGCCGCCTACGAGCTCGAGTCGCGGCCCGACACGCCGGTCGGCGTCATCATCGACGAGGCCATCGAGATCGTCCGCAAGTATTCCACCGAGGAGGCCACGCGCTTCATCAACGGCATACTCGATTCCCTCAAGAAGCTCCGCGACGCGAAGCCCCCGAAAAAGAATGCCCGCAAAAAAGACGCCGAAGGCTGAGATCTCGGCCCTGCGCGCCGAGATCCGCGGACACGACAAGCGCTACTACGAGCTCGCGGCGCCGACGATCTCCGACGCCGAGTACGACGCGCTGCTGGCGCGGCTGAAGACGCTCGAGGACTCCCATCCGGAGCTCCGGACGGCCGACTCCCCCACGCAGAAGGTGGGCGGCGCCGTCTCCTCCACCTTCGCCCCGGTCCGTCACGCGCGGCCGATGCTGTCGCTCGACAACACCTACGACGAGGACGACATCCGGGCCTGGCACGACCGCGTGCTCAAGAATCTCCCTACGGGAGAAAGTCCCCGTTATATCCTCGAACAGAAGCTCGACGGCCTCTCCTGCGCGCTGACCTATGAGAACGGGCGCTTCGTCCGGGCCGCGACGCGCGGCGACGGCGAGACGGGCGAGGACGTGACGGAAAACGCGCGTTTCGTCCACAACGTCCCCTCCGCGCTGAAAGGCCGGAACCTCCCCGAGTCCCTCGAGATTCGAGGCGAAGTCGTCCTCTTTTTCTCGGACTTCAAGAAGATCAACGAGGACGAGGCCCGCGCCGGCCGGCCGCCCTTCGTCAATCCCCGCAACTGCGCCGCCGGCTCGCTGCGGCAGAAGGACGCGCTGGTGACCAAAAGCCGGCGTTTGAAATTCTTCGTCCATTCCTACGGCGACTGGCGGCCGGAGCACGACCTCCCGAGCCACTCGGCGTTCCTCGACCGCGCCAAGGCGATGGGCTTCAGCGTCGAGCCGTACTCGAGGGCCGCCTCGATCGACGAGGTCATCGCGCTCTACAACGGCTTCCGCGACGAGGGCGTCGCGAAGCTTCCGTACGCGGTGGACGGCCTGGTCGTCAAGGTCGACTCCTTCGCCCAGCAGAAGCGCCTGGGATTCACCGCGAAATCCCCCCGCTGGGCCGTGGCCTTCAAGTATCCCGCCCAGCAGGCCACCAGCATCGTCAACGATATCGAGTACTCGGTCGGACGCACGGGGACGATCACGCCCGTCGCCAAGGTCGAACCGGTCTTCTGCGGCGGCGTGACGATTTCTTCGGTGACCCTGCATAACTTCGAGGAAATCGAGCGGCTCGGGCTTCGCATCGGCGACAGCGTGCTC
Source organism: Elusimicrobiota bacterium (assembly GCA_023249695.1). Lineage (GTDB taxonomy): Bacteria > Elusimicrobiota > Elusimicrobia > UBA1565 > UBA9628 > GWA2-66-18. The sequence goes on along the minus strand of JAHFCD010000281.1, from coordinate 261 downwards.
ATCGAACGGGCGGGCGAGGTCATTCCGAAAATCGTCAAAGTCGTCAAGAAGGCGAAGAAGGCCGTCATCATCGCCGTTCCGAAAACGTGCCCGACCTGCGGCGGCCCCGTCGTCAAGGAAGAGGGCCTGGTCGCGGTTTTCTGCGACAACCCCTCTTGTCCGGCGCAGGTGCGCCGGACCCTGGAGCACTTCGCCTCCCGCCCCGCGATGGATATCGTCGGCCTGGGGGACTCCGCGGTCGATCAGCTCGTGGCCAAGAAG
>JAHFCD010000280.1 GCA_023249695.1 Elusimicrobiota bacterium | reverse complement strand
GAGGTCAAGGGCTTCGAGACGGAGGTCTGGAAGATGAAATGGCGGATCCTCGTGGCGACCTTCGAAGACCATAAGACCGGCCCGGACGACAGCCTGACCGTCATCAAGCAGACCTCCTGGGGTCCGCCCCGGGCTCGGAGGTGACATATCCCCAGGGCGGACCGTGGACGGCAAGGCGGCGGGTCGCTATCATGGACGACGAAAGGTCGAACTTCAACGAATCGGAAATATAAGCAACTGACTCGAATCTACCAACCAATATGCTCGACCTCACCAAAGGGCAGTCCATCGACCTCACCAAGGAGGCCGGCGGCACCCTCACCAAGCTCCGCATCGGCGCCGGCTGGGACGTCGCCTCCGGCAAGACCGTCGACCTCGACCTCTGGCTCGTCCCGAAGGGCGGCGCCCCGGTCTACTTCAACAACAAGTCCATCCCGGGCGCGACGCTCGACAAGGACGACCGCACGGGCGCCAGCTCGGCCGGCGGCGCGGACGAGAACATCAACGTCGACGTGGCCGCGCTCGCCAACGAGGAGTACACGGTCGTCGTGAACATCTACGACGCCAAGGCCAAGGGCCAGTTCTTCCGCGACGTCCAGAGCGCCTTCGTCGAGTTCGAGGACACCGGCGCCTCCAAGAAGATCGCCACCTACGCCATCACCGAGAACGGCGGCGACAACTACACGATGGTCGCCGGCAAGCTGACCAAAAAGGACGGCGCCCTCCACTTCCAGGCCGCCCACGAGTTCAGCACCAAGGAGATGACCGCGCTCTGCACGGAGCTCGGAGCCTCGGTCTAACGACGCGCGCAAACGGGGGCCGGCCGCATCTGGCTGGCCCCCTTTCGCCAAGAAAAAACCATGCTCACAGCCATCATCGCCGCGTTCGCCGCCTCGCTGGCCCTCAACCTCTTCGTGATCGTGTTCGGCACCAAGGACGTCGAGGCCCTGAAGGCCAAGATCGCCCGGGGCGACTCGTTCCTGAAGGAGGTCAACCGCGCCCTCGTCGAGGGCCTCGGGGACCAGGCCGCGACCGGCCTCAAGCTCGTCCTGGCCGTCCTCGCCATCCTGTTCCTCATCTGGCACCTCGTGACCGCGATCCTCTGCCTCCTCGCCGTCGCGCTCGGCACCTGGACCGCCAAGAGGGCCTACAAGATCCCGGCCGTCTCGAACGTCCTCAACAAGCTGGCGACCTACGTCAACCGCCTGCGCTAAAAACCACCATGCCGAAGCGAAAGAAAAAGGAGCCGACGCACCGCATCCCGTTCGACGTCTGGATCAACTCCCAGCTCTCCATCGCGCGGCACTACGGCGCGGCGACCATCAACGGCAAGCACTACGTCTTCGACCCCGCGCAGACGAAGAAGCCCAACGCCGACGGCAAGTTCAAGCCCGACCTCATCACCTTCGACTGATATGCACCACCCCCTGCTCTGGACGATCTTCGCGGCGATCATGCTCGGCTTCCTGGTCGTCGACTTGGGCTGGCTGAACCGCCGCCCCCACGCGGTCACGCCCCGGTCCGCCGCGCTCCAGTCCCTGTTCTGGGTCACGATTTCGCTGGCCTACGCCGCGCTCGTCTGGGCGCTCTCCGGCCACGCCGCCGGCGCCGAGTTCCTCTCGGCCTACCTGACCGAGAAGATGCTGTCCGTCGACAACCTGTTCGTCATCATGCTCATCTTCGGGTACTTCAAGGTGCCCGAGGAGAAGCGCCACCGCATCCTGTATTGGGGCATCATGGGCGCGCTCGTGTTCCGCGGCGTCTTCATCGGCTTCGGCTCCGTCGTCGTCAGCCACTTCCACTGGGTCCTCTACCTGTTCGGCGCCTTCCTCGTCTACACGGGCGCCAAGCTCATGCTCAAGAAGGACGACGGCGAGGAGGAGTTCGACGGCGAGCACAACCGCGTGATCGCCTGGGCGCGCCGGCGAGGCCTCTCCGACTTCCTGACGATCCTGCTCGTCGTCGAGACGACCGACATCATGTTCGCGGTCGACTCCATCCCGGCCGTGTTCTCCATCAGCCAGGACCCGTTCATCGTCTTCACCTCCAACATCTTCGCCGTCATGGGGCTCCGGGCGCTCTTCTTCCTGGTCGACGCCCTCATGAAGCGCCTCCCGTACCTCCAGCAGGGCGTCTCGGCGGTCCTCGTCTTCATCGGCGGCAAGATGCTCGCTGGCATCCTCGACTGGCACATCAGCTCGACCGCGTCGCTCCTCGTCATCTGCGGCATCCTCGGCCTCTCGGCCGCGGCATCACTCCTCAAGAAACCACGACCATGACTCTCCAACTGAACCTCGAGAAGGGCAGGGAGGCGCTCAAGCTGAACCTCGCCAAGCGCGGCGTCTCGTCGCCACCGTCGGCCGAGCTCGCCTTCGTCCTCGACGTCTCCGGCTCCTTCGACCACCAGCACCGCACCGGCGTGACCCAGAAGCTCCTCGAACGCCTCGTCCCGTGGGGCATGCTCTTCGATCCCGACCAGAAGCTCGACGTCTTCACCTTCAGCAACACGGCCCTCCACGTCGGCGACATCCAGCCGGCCACGGCCGACGGCTACGTCCGCCGCGAGATCGTCGACCGGGTCGCCAACTACAACGGCGGCACGCAATACGCCGGCGTCCTCGAGCTCGCCCTCCAGAACTTCGGCTGGATGCCGTCCGAGAAGCCGGGCTTCCTCGGGCGCCTGATGGGCCAGAAGGCCGCCAGCTCCGAGAAGCGCCGCTCGATCGTCCTCTTCGTCACCGACGGCGACAACTCCGACCACGAGGAGGCCAGCCGCGTCCTCAAGGCCTCCGAGGCCCGCAAGGACGACATCTACTTCCTGTTCATCGGCATCGGCCACTCCGCCTTCCCGTTCCTCCAGAGGGTCGCCGACGACTACTCGAACACGGGACTCACGATCATCAAGGACATGGCCGCGTTCGTCTCCAAGACCGACGACGAAGTCAACGACGCCCTGATCGGCGACGAGCTCGTCACCTGGCTCAAGAAATAACCCCATCAACATGGACCCCATCGCAAGCGCAAGACCGCTCCGCTCGCCCAGCCACGACGGCGGCGAGATCGCCATCGAAATGCGCCAACTGCACGACCAGCTCGAACGCCTCGCCGACTCGTGGCAGACCCACGCCAATCGCATCGACCCTATCCTGGCGCCTACACCGGGAGAGAAGGGGAGCGGTCGCGACACCCTCGCCGGCCCCGCAACCAAGCTCGTCAACGCCATCAGGATCGCGCGGGAGAAGGTCAACGCGATCGCCAACGACATCGGCGACGTGACCTCTCGCGTCGAACTGTAGCGCTATGGCGCTCGAGAAGGGGAAGCGGAGCGTCCTGCACGTCATGCGGGTCGGACCGGGCATCAACACGATTCCGCTGAATGACGTCTCCGTCTTCCTCTTCGAGCGCGGCGTCGACCCGGCGACCATCAAGGAGTTCATCGAGCGCACTTCCGCCGCCGTCCAGGCAATCGAGGAGAAGGCCTTACAGGCGGCCGTCGAGAAGAAGGCTCTCGATGACGCATGGGAGGCCAAGCGCCAGGAACGTCGCGACGCGAAAAATAAAAGCTGATATGCGTCCAGCCTTGCGCTACCACGGAGGAAAGTGGCGCCTCGCGCCTTGGATCATCGGGCATTTGCCGGCGCACCGCGTCTACGTCGAGCCATTCGGTGGCGGGGCGAGCGTCCTTTTGCGGAAGGAACGGTCCTACGCCGAGGTCTATAACGACCTGGACCTCGAAATCGTCAACTTTTTCGAGGTCCTTCGGGATAGGTCAGAGGAGTTCTTGAGGCTCATTCGCCTGACGCCATTCGCGCGGGATGAGCTGAGTAAGGCCTACGACATCAGGTATTATTCCCCAGGATCGGTGCTCGAAAAGGCGCGGCACACCCTCATCAAATCCTTCATGGGATTCGGGTCGGACGGCATCAAAAAGCCCTCCGGCTTCCGCGCCTATTCGGGGAACAACCGCCGCCGCCCTCCCGCACAGGATTGGAAGGATTGGCCGGACGCAGCGCAGGCGCTCGTTGGGCGCATGCAGGGCGTCATCATCGAGAATCGGCCTGCTCTCGATGTCATCAAGCGCCACGACGGGCCAGAGACCTTGCACTACGTCGATCCGCCGTACGTGCACAGCACTCGCGAGAGCGATAAGAGATACAGATTCGAGATGACCGACGACGAGCACGAAGAGCTTGCCGTCGCCCTGCATGCCGTAAAAGGGGCCGTCGTCGTCAGCGGTTACGCCTGCAAGCTCTACGATCGTCTGTACGCTGGATGGAGAGTCGAGAGGACCATCGCGATGGCTGATGGAGCGAAGAGGCGCATCGAAAAACTCTGGATAAAGCCATGAAATATT
>JAHFCD010000279.1 GCA_023249695.1 Elusimicrobiota bacterium | reverse complement strand
TTCATCGTTCGAATTGTAGCAAGAAAGAAGCGGGCGCCTCCCCCGCGATGGGAAGGCGCCCCTCTCCGGTTCTAAAGGTCTCGGCTAGCGGCGGCCGCGGCGCTGCATGCGCTCGCCGCGGTTCTCGCGGCGCTCGCCCCGGCGCTCCATGCGCTCGCCGCGCTTTTCGCGGCGCTCGCCCTGCTTTTCCATGCGCTCGCCGCGCTTCTCGCGCTGCTCGCCCTTATCCTCGAGCTTTTCGCCGGCCTTCTCCACTTTTTCGGCGGCTTTCTCGTGGCCCGCGGCCTCGAGGAGGTCGGCCTTCTCTTGCAGGTTCTCCCCCTTCTCCTGCAGACGCTCGCCCTGCTCCTGGAGCTTTTCGCCGCGCTTCTGGCGGCGCTCGCCCTGCTTCTGAAGCCGTTCTCCCTTCTTCTCGAGCTTTTCGCCTTTCTTTTCGGCGTGCTCCGCGCGATTTTCAAGCGCGGGGCTGGCGGGAGTCGCTCCGCCCCCCGGGGCGCCGGGCTGGGCCGGGGTCACGCCCGAGGGCGTCTGCGCGCCGTCGCCGCTCGTGTCATCGGTCGCGCGATCCTGCGCGCGGGCCGAAATGGAAAGAGTCAAAACGGCGGCCAGAAGCATCCAATTGAACCTATTCATGATTTTCCCCTCTCCTCGCCCCGTTCCCGGGACTCCTTCCTTAGTATACGGCTAGCGGCGACGAAAGTTCGGTGACTTTCATCACCGCTCTTCAAACAGGGAATGGCCCGTCTTTTTTTCATACCAGCGATCGAAGCGCATGAATCCCCAGCCCGCGGCCCCGAAGGCGGCCATGATGACGGCGACCGCCGGCGTGATCGGCGCGTCGTTCCAGCCGAGGAGCCGGAAGAACGACTGGGCGCAGCCGCCGGGCGAGGGCATGTCCAGCGACCAATACCAATGACGCCCCGCGGCCACCGCGGGGAGCCAGGCGGCGGCGAGCGGCGAAACGACCGGCCCATAGCCTTTCTTGGATAAGAACGCGCCGACGGCCCAGGCGGACATCGCCGTCATGAACAGCATGGCGACGGAGCCTTCCGCCTCGAAACCGAGAAGGACCGTCAAGCCGAGGTGCACGCCCGCCGGCATCAACCCGACCCACAGCAGGTGGGTGAACCCCTGCTGCCGCCGGCGGTACGGATTCGCGGTCAAATCCGCTCGAAGTAGCGGCCGCGCTCCCAGTCGGTGACCGCGCGGTCGGCGGCGCTTTGCTCGGCCTGGGCCGCGTGCAGATAATGCGCGTGAACCTCGGCGCCGAATGCGGCCTTCGCCGCGGCGGATTTTTCGAACAGGCCGATCGCCTCGTGAAGCGTCTTCGGCACCGGGGAGACCTTCGCCTTGTAGGCGTCGCCGGCGAGCTCGGCCGGCGGATCGATCTTGTGGTCGATGCCGTGAAGGCCCGCGGCGATCGTGGCGGCCAGCGCGAGATATGGGTTCGCGTCGGCGCCGGGCAGACGGTTCTCGATGCGCAGCGAATCCCCCTCCCCGACGACGCGGAAGCCGCACGTCCGGTTGTCGCGCGCCCAGGCGATGCGCGTCGGCGCGAAGGTCGCGGCCTGGTACCTCTTATAGGAGTTGATCGTCGGGGCGAAGAACAAGGAGAATTCGCGCGCCAAGGACATCGCGCCGCCGAGGAACCAGCGGAATTCCTTGGTGGGTCGCGTCCCCGCTTTCCCTCTACCCCCCGACGAAAACGCGGAGCGCCGGCCCGCCTTGTCCCAGAGGCTCGCGTGAATGTGGCACGAGGACCCGGCGAGCTTGTCGCTGTACTTGGCCATGAAGGTGAGCGCCGCGCCCTTCTGCATCGCGATCTCCTTGGCGCCGTGCTTGTAGACGGTGTGGAGGTCGGCCATCGAGACGGGATCGGAGTACTCGAGATTGATCTCGTGCTGGCCGGGGCCCCACTCGCCCTTCGAGTTCTCGATCGGCACGCCCGAGGCTTCCATCAGGTTGCGGATGTCCCCCACCACCGGCTCCTCGCGGGTGCCCTGGAGGATGTGATAGTCCTCGATATAGGTGCCGTAATGTTCGAGGGCGGTCCAGTTCTTTTTCTGCGCCGACTCGTAGGTCTCGCGCAGCAGATAGAACTCGAGCTCGGTGGCCATCTTAAGCGACCAGCCCTTGGCCGCGGCGCGCGCGACCTGATCTTTCAGGATCTGGCGCGGCGAGACCGCGATCGGCTTCTCGTGCGCCGCGTCCATCACGTCGGCGACGACGAGCGCCGTGCCGGGCAGCCAGGCCAGGCCGCGCCACGTCGAGAAATCGGGGATCAGCGCGAAGTCCTGGTAGCCTTTGTCCCAGCTCGTCAGCGCGAAGCCGGGCACGGGGTCCATCTCCATATCGACGGTGAGCAGATAGGCGCAGGCGTGGGTCCCATGCGCCGCGACCGATTTGGCGAAATGGCGGCCGGTGAAGCGTTTCCCGATCCAGCGGCCCTGCATATCGGGCATCGCCAGAATCACCGTGTGAAACGTCCCCTTCTTGATCGCGGCCAGCAACGACGCGGCGTTCTTCATGGTCGCAGTGTAAGATATAACCGCAAAACTGTCCAGCCCGAAGGCCTCGCGCGGGTCGATATTAACTAACAACACATAACAACACTGAACAGTCTATAACAATCTGTAACAACAAATTGACGGGGTCTTGACAACTTTGTGACCACATGCTAGTATTAATAAAGTTTTCACGAGTAAACATTTCCGGGTAAGAAAAACGAGTTTTCACGAGTAAACACCACATGGCTGAAATAATCGCGATCGCGAATCAAAAAGGGGGGGTGGGAAAGACCACCACCGCCGTCAATTTGGCCTCCGCTTTGGCCGTTTTGGGTCATGAGACTCTCCTGATCGACATGGACCCCCAGGGCAACGCGACCTCCGGGGTGGGCTTCAACAAGCACGAATTCGACCCCAACATGTACGACGTCCTGGTGGACCTCCACCCCCTGGAAAAAACCATAAAGCAAAGCCCGCTGCCGAAACTGTCCGCTGCAGGGGCAAATAACGATCTGGCGGGCGCTGAAATCGAGCTGGTGTCGGCTTTGGCGCGCGAAAGCCGCCTGAAAGGGGCACTTTCCGCTGTTCGAAACCGCTTCGCGTTCGTGGTGATCGACTGCCCACCGTCTTTGGGGCTTTTGACGGTCAATGCCCTGAATGCGGCCGACAAGATCGTGATCCCGATCCAGGGCGAATACTACTCCATGGAAGGTTTAGCCCAATTCACAGGGGCTGTGGATAGAGTGAAAAGCGCCCTGAACCCGAAGCTCGAGACCGAGGGGGGGGTTCTGACCATGTTCGACTCCCGCATGACCCTCTCCAACCAGGTCAAGGATGAGGTCAACAAGTTCTTCGGTCCCAAGATGTTCCAATCCATCATCCCCCGGAACATACGCCTGGCCGAGGCTCCCGGCTTCGGTCAAAGCATCTTTCAATACGACGCCAAGTCCAAGGGCGCCGAGGCCTACATGGCCTTCGCCCGGGAGTTTCTGTCCCGCCGGGGGCTTTCCACGCCGCCCTCGCCGGAGACACAAGCCCCGACCACCATCGAAACCACGGAGAATCCAGCATGACCCGCAAAGCCCTCGGACGCGGCCTGTCCGCCTTGATCCCCGGCGTTCCCGCGCCGGCACCGACGATCCCCGGAGCCGCGGTGGGATCGATCTCCGGCAACAACGGCATCACCCGGGTCCCGGTCGAAAAGATCCGCCCCAACCATCTTCAGCCCCGCCGCCATTTCGAGCCGGAGGCCTTGACCGAGCTCGCGACCTCGATCAAGCAGCATGGCCTGGCACAGCCCATCGTGGTGTCCTACGACCTCGCGACTCGCTCCTATGAGCTGATCGCGGGAGAACGCCGCTGGCGCGCCACCCAGCTGGCCGGCCTGTCCGAGATCGACGTGGTCGTGCGCGAGCCCCGGGACGAGAAGCACCGCATGGCGCTGACCTTGATCGAAAACCTTCAGCGCGCGGACCTCAACCCGATCGAAGTCGCCCTCGGCTACATGCGCCTGATGCGGGAGTTCGGAATCAACCAGACCGCTTTGGCCGAAGAGGTGGGCAAGTCCAAGGCCACGATCTCCAACACCTTGCGCCTGCTCGAGCTCTCCGATGAAATCCAAAAGGCGCTGCAATACGGACAGGTCACCGAGGGCCATGGCCGGGCGCTGCTGACGATTTCCGATCCCAACCTCCGCCACGCCGTCTTCCAGAAGCTGCTCGCCAACAAGCTGTCCGTGCGTGAGACCGAAGCCCTCGCTCGCGAGATGGAGGCCGGACCCGCGACGGAAGAGACCCCCGTCAAAGACAAGAAGACGGAGCCTAAGCCGGCGGATCTGCGCGCGCTGGAG
>JAHFCD010000278.1 GCA_023249695.1 Elusimicrobiota bacterium | reverse complement strand
TTTTCTCCTCGGCCAGTATCGCGTCGCTTCCGAGGCGGCCGATGCGACCGAGAGCGAGAAAGGCGCGGACAAGGAAGCGGCCGCGGCGCCCGCGGCGATACGTCCCGTCTACATCCCCGACGAGGCTCCGGTCGCTCAGGTCCCCTCGCACATGGAGCGGCCCGAGCCGAAGCCCGAGCCCAAGCCGAAGGCCGAGGGCGAATTCCCGGGAGTCGAGCGCCGCCGGGATCCGGCGAGCTCGACGGGCGGCATCAGCCCCGCCGTCGTCTACCTCCAAAACATCAAGGGCGAGCTGGCCGAGCTTCATAAGGATCTGCGCGCGCTGGCTCAGCGCGTCGACTCCGAGCTCACCTCGGTCTCCACGCGCGATGAAGCTTTGATCGAACGGTTGGGCGAGCTGACCCGGGCCGTCGAAGGCCTGAAGGCCGCGGCGGAAGCCGCGAAGCCGGAGCCCGCCCCGAGGAAATCGCGCAAGGCCGAGAAGGCTCCGGAGCCGGAACCGGCGGCCGAGCCCGCTCCCGTGGTTTTCGACCTCGATCCCGCGATCGAGGCGGCGGAGCCCGCCCCCGCGCCCGTTCCCGAGCCGAAGACCGAGACGGCGGTCTCGTCCGACGATGTGATCCGCCTGGAGCTGGGCGGGCTCGTCGCCGCGGCCGCTCCGACGCCCGAACCCGAGGCCCCGGCCGCCGAGCCGGAGCCGGCCCAGGCCGCGGTCCCGACGGCCGAGCCTGAACCCGAGCCGGCCCAGGCCGCGGCCCCGGCGGCAGAGCCTGAACCCGAGCCGGCCGCGGCTTTGCCCGAGCCGCCGCCCGAAGAAAAGCCGCAGCGGGGGCCCGTCTGGCCCGTATAACCGCTTTCGCGGTTATTTTTTTCATAACCGCGACTCCCGTCCGGGCCGGTCTATTCCCCCCCGGGGCTTTTTCCGCGCGCGCGGCCGGAGCCACCTCCGCCGCTTTCCTTAAATCGCCGGGCGGCGCGCGCGCCGCCGCGATGGGCGGCGTTTGCGCGGCGGCGGGCCGCGGCGCCGAGGCCGTGTTCCTCAATCCCGCGTCGCTGTCGCAGCTCGAGGCCGATGCCCCGAGCGAGATCGCGCTGGGCTATGACGCCCTGCTCGAGTCCTCCTACTCCGGCTCCGTCGCCTACGCGCGCCCGCTCGGCCGCGACGCCGCCTTCGCGGCGGGGCTGCTCTACGCGTCGCAAAGCGCGCAGACCAAGTACAACGCGCTCGGCGACTCGACCGGCAAGTTCGCGCCGAACGATTTGGCGCTCGGCGCCTGGTACTCGCGCCGGCTGCTCGGCCCGCTCTCCCTCTCGGGGGGGCTCAAGATCATACGCTCCCAGCTCGACGACCGCTCCGGCATGACCGCCGCCGTGGACGTCGGCCTCCTCGCCAAGCACATCGCCGACATCGGCGACGGGCCGCTCGACACCGGAGTCTCCCTCCTGAACGTCGGGCCGCCTCTTAAGCTCGGCAGCGCGTCCGATCCGCTGCCGGCCCGGATACGCGCCGGCGCCTTGTGGCACGTGGCGCCGAACTTTGACGCCGGTCTCGACGTCAATCTGCCCGTCGACCAGGATCCCTACGCCTCTCTCGGCGTCGAAGGGCGTCTTCCCGCCTCGGTGATCGGGTCGGCCAAGCTCTGGGTCGTCTCGCTTCGCGGCGGCTACGACCAGAACCGCACGCGCGGCGTCGACGGCTTCGCCGGCTTTTCCGCCGGCGCGGGCTTCGACTTCTCCGCGCTGCGCCTCGACTACGCGTGGCTCCCCTTCGGAGACCTCGGCTCCGTCAACCGCATCACGATCGCCTTCCGTTTCTAAACGGGGCGGGTGCCGAAGCGCGTGAGCCAGACCGCGCCGAGCCCGAGCGTCATCCCGCAGCACAAGGTCAGGAACAGCGCGAGGCCGAGGACGCCGCCGACGACCGGAATGAGGCCTCCCGCGATCGAGATTCCCGCGGTCGCGGCGCCGGCGTAGCCGACGGCGTTGATCGTGGCCGGAACGGGCTTGCCGTGGTTGAGGCAGACGCGCCTCGTCATCAGCAGGAAGAAGGCCCCCAGGCCCGTGATGAACGCCGCCGCGAGGGCCCCGTAAGCCACGGGGATGAACGGGATGCCGATCACGGAAATGACCAGCGCCAAGGTCGCCGGCGCGATCGCCATCTCGATGAGCAGGCCGGTGCCGATCGCGCGCCAGAAGTCGGCCGACGCGGCCGCGGCGACGGCTTCGACCTGGACGGGAAAGAACATGGTCAGAAGGAAAGGGAGCAGGCACAGGCCGATCAGAAAGCCCGAGATCAGCGCCTCTTTCGGCGCGCCCTCGTAGCGGCGGCTCCTTTCGCTGCGCGTCACGGCCTCGGAGATGCCCCGGCCTACGGAGCCCGCCAGCGCGGAGCTGAAGTTGTGGATCTCGCCGCGGATTCTCGAGCCGCTGTCCTGATTCAGCTTGCCTCCGTAGATGGAGACGTCGCCTTCGACCGTCGCGGACGAGCGCAAGGTCAGGTCGCCGCCGAACAGGGAGACGTCCCCCCCGGCGGTCCCGGACACGTCCACCGGTCCGCCGTAGGACGAGAGGTCGCCCCCGACCTTGCCGGCGACTTGAGCGGGTCCGCCGAACGACTTCGCCTCGCCGCGGCATTCGCCCTCGATGACCAGCGGGCCGCCGTAAGCGATGCAGTCGCCCGTCACGATCCCCTTGACCGTGACCGCGCCTTTCGCGGCGAGATCGCCCTCCAAGGTCTTGCCTTTCTCGACGGTGTAGTCTCCCTTGCGCACGTTCGGGTCCTCGCTGCCCAAGGAGAGAGCGCGGGCGGGCGCGGTCGCGGCGAGAAGGGCGGCGGCGAGCAGAAGGCGGGAATTCATAATTTAGCTCCGGTCAGTCGGGTCTTTTGGACGGCAGGCAGCGAAATCGTGAGGAACAGCGCGACGGCCATCACCGCCGCGGCGGAGAACTCGGCGCCGGCGCGCGGCGCGGGCAGGGCATGAAGCGCCAACCGGCCGGCGAGCTCGAGCCCGCCGATGATCTGGGCCGCGAGGGACGCGATCCGCGGGATCGAGATCGTCAGGCGCAGGGCGCCGGCCGCGACCGCGACCGAGGAGAGCGCGAGGGCCGAGGCGAGCGGCCAGAGCGGAGCGGCCGCGAGGCGCCTCTCCCGCGAGAGGGCGGCGAGCACTCCCGTGCTGAACGCGGCGCTCGGGCGCAGCTGGGGCAGCGAGGCGAGCGCCGCGTTCAGAGATCGGGCGCGGGCGAAGGCCCGCGAGCAGGCCGCGCAATCCGCCAGGTGCCCCGTGAGGGCGGCGTCCGGCCGTCCTCCGTCGAGGCTGTCGCTGATTCGGCGTCGGGCGTTCGCGCAGTTCATGGCTCTACCTCTCATTACGGACGGGGCGCCTCCGGGGTTTCATCTTTTTCGAAGGCTTCCCATTTTCGGCGCATCAGCTCGCGGGCCCGGAACAGGCGGATCTTCACGGTCCCCTCGGGGATTCCGAGCGTCGCGGCGACGTCCGTCACGCTGAGCCCCTCGATGTGCCGCAGCAGGAGCGCCTCGCGGTAAAGCGGCGGCAGGGCCGCGATCAGGCGCTCGACGAGCGCCCCGTCCAGGGCGGTTTCCGCGAGCCGCTCGGGGCCGTCCGACGCGTCGGCCGGATCGATCGGATCCTCGTCGTGATCGAGGGAGAGGTCGGTCTTGCGGGCCCGCAGGAAATCGAGGGCGGCATGGTGGGCGATGGCGAACAGCCAGGAATGGAACGGCCGTCCGAGCTCGAACGAGGCCAGGGAGCGGAAGGCTTTGAGGAAAACGACCTGAGCGAGGTCCTCGGCCTCGTGGCCGTCGCCGACCAGGCGGAGCAGGAAGGAATAAATGCGGCCTTGATGCCGCTCCAGCAGAGCGGCATAGCAGGATTCGTCGCCCGCCAGGCAGCGGCGGACGAGGTCGGAGTCAGGGTCGAGGGGTTCGCTCACGGCACTTCATATTACGTAAACCGGGCGCCGGAGGTTTCGTTATTCGGCGCCGGACGCCGCTAAATCGCCTCGACGCAGACGGCGATGCCGAGGCCGCCGCCGACGCTGATGGCGGCGACGCCGCGGCGCTGGGAGCGGCGCCGGAGCTCGAGGAGCAAGGTGTGGACGAGGCGCACGCCGGTCGCGCCGAAGGGATGGCCGAGCGCGATCGCGCCGCCGTTGGGATTGACGCGGCCGGCGTCGAGGGAGCGCTCGGCGCGGTCGAGCAGCACCTGGGCCGCGAAGGTTTCGTTGATCTCCCAGACGTCGACCTCGGCGGCGCGCCAGCGGGCGCGCTCGAGGGCGAGGCGGACGGCGGGCACCGCGGCGTAGGCCATGCGCTCCGGAGGGACGCCGACCAAGGCGGA
>JAHFCD010000277.1 GCA_023249695.1 Elusimicrobiota bacterium | reverse complement strand
GCGCCCGCTCGTCGGGATCCACGCCGAGGACCCGGTGCCCGCGGCGGGCGAGCTCGATCGTGCGCCGGCCCGAGCCGCAGCCGAGATCGAGCACGCGCGAGCGGGGCTCGAGGCGCATGAAGCGCTCGACGCCGTCGATCTGGGACTTGATCTGGGAGTGAGGGCGGCGAGGATCGTCCTCGAGGTGCATCCGCCACCAGGACAGCGCCTCTTTCTTGATCATCCGCGAATTCTATAACTTTATAGGTGTCAGGCCTTCCGTTATCCCATTGCTCCGGAGCAATGGGATAACGGAAGGCCTGACACCGTTTCCCGTTTTTTGGTACGATCGCCGCAATGGAATTTCGACTCGGCGTGGTCCAAAATTCGCCGAAGTTCCTCAAGGCGCCGCAGAACCTCAAGGCATGCTTTGAGCTGATGGACAAGCAGGACGCCGATCTCTGGGTCCTCCCCGAATTTTTCGCCTCCGGGTACAACTTCAAGACCCGAAAAGAGGCCGCGAAATGCGCCGAAACGGCGAACGGGCCGCTGGCCGCGCTGTTGAAGGCGTATTCCGTCCGCAACGGCTGCGCCATCGTCGCCGGCTTCCCGGAAAAAGCGGGGGCCAAGCTGTACAACTCGGCGATGCTCGTCGACGGCGCCAAGAGCCGGACCTACCGCAAGACCCACCTTTTCGGAGGCGAGAAGAAGTTCTTCACGCCCGGCGACACCGGTTTCTGGACGGAAAAGGTCAAGGGCGTCCAGGTCGGCGTGATGGTCTGCTTCGACTGGTTTTTCCCCGAGGCCGCCCGGACCTTGGCCCTCAAGGGCGCCGAGGTCATCGCCCATCCCTCCAACCTCGTCCTCCCCTGGGCGCCGGAAGGCATGAAGATCCGCTCGCTCGAGAACCGGGTCTTCTCCGCGACGGCCAACCGGGTCGGCGTCGAGCGCGGCCTGCGCTACATCGGCCAGTCCCAGATGGTCTCCCCCAACGGCACCTTGCTCGTCCGCCTCGGTCCCGACCAGCCCGCGGCCGCGGTCGTCACGATCGACGCCTGGACGGCCAAGAACAAGAAGGTCCACCCGGCCTGCGATTTATTCGACGACCGCAGGCCTGCTTTATATGCCCGCTAAGAAGCCCGCGAACCTCCCCGCCAAGCCCGTCCGGGACTCCATCTCGGACGTCGCCGACCTCATGTTCCCGCCGGACGCGAACATGCACGGCACCGTCTTCGGCGGCAAAGTCCTCCAGATGGTGGACAAGGCCGCGTCGGTGTGCGCGATGCGCCACTCCGGAAAGCCGGTCGTGACCGTCGCGATGGAGCGCGTCGAGTTCCTCGTTCCGATCCGGGTGGGCACCTTCCTGATCGCCAATGCCCGAGTCAACTACACGGGGACCTCGTCGATGGAGATCGGCGTCGAGGTCTACGCCGAGGACATGCCCGGCGGCAGCCGGGTCCACACCAACTCCTGCCTCGTCACGATGGTCGCCGTGGACGCGAACGGCCGGCCTTCCCCCGTCCCGGGCCTCACGTTGGAGACCCCGGAAGACAAAGAGCGCTGGGGCGCCGCCGAAAAACGGCGCCAAAACCGCCTGAAGCCCTCCTAAACGGCCTTTTCGCGCGTCGCTTTCCCTATCCCTCGCTCGCCGGCGTCCATCCAGCGTCGTTTCGCGCGTTTAGGGACCGCCATATAGGTCTTTTCTAGGCCCTACGGGGGGCGCAAAAATAACCCCCCCATTCGCTAATAAATGGCACTTGACGGACGGGGCCTCGTGGTATAATTTTTTCAGTTCTCGACGATTCGTCGTCGAGAAGGCCCCGCCGAAGGGCCCGGACAAGTCGCAATACGAGGTGTACAAGCATGAAAGGCAAAGTGAAGTGGTTCAACGATCAGAAGGGCTTCGGGTTCATCACCCCGGATGACGGCAGCGCGGACGTGTTCGTCCACCACAGCGCGATCCAGGCCGACGGCTTCCGCTCCCTGAGCGAGAACCAGGCCGTCCAGTACGATCTCCTTCAGACCGACAAGGGCCCGAAGGCCGCCGGCGTCGTCAAGCTCTAACTCAGAGCTAGCCCCGGTCCATAAACGATGTCCCCGGCCGCCAAAGCGGCCGGGGACATCCTCTTTTGGCGGGTGCGTTGCGGCGCGGATGGGCATGAAACGCTATATGGACGTTTTTCTGGGCCGCCGGCCGGTTCCCAGCCATAACAACGGCTTCTTCACCCTAACCTCGGACCCGTTGGCCCCGGTCCGCCCCGGCTTCATCCCAGATCGGCGGGAAGCTGAGGCGCCTCGGGCTTCTCCTCGCCCTTGCGCACGCGGTCGATCTTCGCGACGGAGGCGTCCAGGCGCTTGAACGAGGTCTGCTCGATGTCGGCGTACAGCTCGCCGACCTTGCCGACCTGCTCGCCGAGCTTCTGGAAGCGCGCCTTGAAGGTCTCGTAGGTGGCGGAGAAGTGGGAGATCAGCTTGAGGACCTCCTGCGTGGCCTGGGCGAAGTGGAAATTGTCGAATGACTGGCGGATCACGCCGAGCACGGCGTACAGGGTGAAGGGCGAGCACAGCACGACCTTCTGCTTGAGCGCGTCGTCGACGAGGCCCGGGAAGCTCTCCTGGATGAAGCCGTAGACCTGCTCGTTGGGAATGAAGAGCAGGACGTAGTCGAGCGTGCCTTCCTCGACGCTGATGTAGCCGCGGCCCTGGAGCTCCTTGATGCGGTTCTTCACGTCGCGTTCGAAGTCCTTCTTGAGCTTGCCGCGCTCCTCTTCGCCGGCGGCGTGGAGCATCTTGAGCCAGTTATCGAGAGGGAACTTCACGTCCATGTTGAGCTTCTTGCCCTCGGGCAGCAGGAAGGTGAAGTCGGGGCGCGTCGCGGCGGTGTCGAGGGCGCGATTCTTACGGTACTGGACGCCGTCCTGAAGGCCGGAGGCGCGCAGGATGTCGTCGGCCATGCGCTCGCCCCACTGGCCGCGGGCGCGGGAGTTGTCCATCAGCGCGCGCAGGCCCTCGGTCGAGGAGGCGAGCTTGGCCGTCTGCTCCGTCGCGTCCTTGAGGCCCTTCTCGAGCGAGCCGTACTTCTGGGTCCGATCGGCCTCGAAGCGGCGGACGAGCTCCTCGTAGGCTTTCAGGCGCTCGGAGAGCTTGTCCACGGTGTTCTCGACCGAGGCCTTTTTCTCGTCGAGCTCGCTCTTCTGCTTGACCCTTTCGGTTTCGAACTTCTGCTCGGCCAGCTCGAGCAGCGCGCGGAAATCCTCGCGCATCTGGACGCGGCCGGCGTCCTCGTTCTTGCGCGCGGAGAAGAAGACGAGATAGAAAATCACGGCCGTCACGGCGGCGCCGGCGATCACGGCGAGCAGCACGGTCAACGCGTTCATTTCTTCCGGGACCTCGCCATGAGGATGCGCACGGTCTCGAAATCGACGGATTCGAGCTTGCAGGTGCGCCCCGTCTCGAGATAGAGCTTGAGCTTGGCGAGCCCGTCCTCCCAGGCGCGCGCGTAGCCGCGATAAAGCTCGTCGGCCTTCGCGGCCGAAGGGAAGCCCGAGTGGAGCAAAGTCACCTCGCTGCCGGCGCGCGCGGGAAGAACGAAGATCGAGGTGAGCGCGGGCACGCCCTTCTCGCCGCGGGCCGGCTTCCACAGCCAGGCGACCTTGCGCGCGGGCTCCAGGTCCACGAAGACGCCCACCCGCTCGCCGAAGCCGGGACCGCGGACCCCGCCCGCGGCCCGCACGCGCGGCCAGACCATGCGCAGGCGGCCCGCGTTGCGCGCGTCGGTCTCCGCGCCCTGCAGCCACCAGCGCGTCAACTCGCGCGCGGAGGTCAGGCCGCGGTAAACGTCCTCCGGCTTGGCGCGGATCGTCGCGGTGAGGCGGATGTCACGGGTGGAGAGGCGGGTTTTTTCGGCGGACGACATTGGATTTTAGTGTAGCAGAGGGCCCGCGGGCGGGCCAGGGGTGGCGGCCTTAGCGGGGACCGGGGACCCGGATCTTCGGGCCGCCGGGACCGGCGGTGCGCGGCAGGAACGAGCCCATCAGGCCGGCGAATTTGTCCAAATAGTTCTCGTAGCCCCGCTCCGTCGCGGGGTAGGTCAAGACGTAGAAGCCGTTCTCGAGGGGAACGACGACGTAGGCGTGCTTGCGCAGGACGAACGACTTTCCGGTGCCCGACTGCCCGCTGATCCCCCACTTGTTGGCCTCGGGAGCCGGCGTCGCGGACTCGACCGTGAAGGCCTTGGCCTTCAGCCCGGATTGCTTGAGCGTGATCTCCGGGACGATCTCGACGCGCTTGGCGTTGTCGTAGGAGACCTTGCCGTCGAGCGTCAGCAGGACGTATTCGGGCCCATAAACCTGCTTAAGCATCTGGCCGATGAAATCATCGGACC
>JAHFCD010000276.1 GCA_023249695.1 Elusimicrobiota bacterium | reverse complement strand
CCGCCTCGCGCTGGCATCCGGCGACGCCGCCCAGGCCGCCGTCCATTACGAGGCCTGCCTCGCGGACGCGGGGGACTCGACCGAGCGCTTCGCTTGCCTCTGCGGCCTGGGCCACAGCCGGGCGGCCGCGGGCCAATGGCGCAAGGCCCGCGACGCGTATCTCCTGGCCGTCGAGGCCACCGAGGACGAGCGCGAGAGCCTTCCCGCCCACGACCGCGAGAGCTTCTTCTCGGCCAAGATCAAGGGCTTGACCCGCGCCGAGCCTTACGAGGGCCTGGCGCGCGCCTATGCGGAGCTCGGCGACGCCGACGAGTCTTTCCTCTGGTCGGAGAGCCTCAAGGCGCGCTTTCTGTCCGAGAGCATCGCGCAAAGCGCCCTGCGCACGGCCAAGACCAAGGACCAGTACGCGCTGTTTCGGATGGTGCCCTTCGAGGTGGTCTCCGAGGAGAGCATCGTGACGCGCGAGGTGGCGTCGGTCGCCGAGAGCCTGCGCTACCCGGACCGGCCCAACTTCCTCATGGGCTATCTCGACGGCCCCGGCATCGGCGACGCCTTCCTCCGCGTGACCCAAATGATGAGAGAGATGGACGCCAAGAAAAGCGACGCGGAGCTCGAGGAGGGCGTGCAGCGTAGCATGGACTTCGAGAGCTCCAAGAAGGGCCGGATGGACAAGCGCGGGGAGGAAATGCGCCGCGAGCTCGACAAGGCCAAGGCGGAGAGGGCCAAGTTCATCGTCAGGCTGCGCAAGAAATACCCGCAGTACGCGGCGCTCAAGTTTCCCCAGCCCTTCGGCCGCAAGACCGTGGAGCTGGCGGAGGATGAAGTCCTTCTCGAGTTCAAGGTCGCCGAGGGCAAGGCCCTCCTCTTCGTCCTGCGCGGCAAGGGGCGCAAGCTCACGGTCCGCCAGATTCCGGCCACGCGCGCGCAGCTGCGCGACGCGGTCGTGAACTTCCGGAGCTTCTTCGAGGGCGTCGAGAGCGCCGCGGACCTCGCGCGCTTCGACCCCAAGGTCGCCAAGGCCCTTTACGACCTGCTGCTGGGCGACGCGCTGGAGGACCTCGCGCCGGGCACCCGCCTGATCATCGTGCCCGACGACACCTTGGGGCTGCTTCCCTTCGAGGCCCTCGTCGCCCGCCTGGCGCCGGACGCCAAGCTCGGCGACGGGCCGCATGGGCCCTTCCCGCTCGGCGCGGCCTACCTGGGAGACCGCTTTCCGGTGAGCTACGCGCAGTCGGCGACCGCGCTGACGCTCATGCGCCTGCAGCCGCCCTCTCCGGTTCAGCCCGACATGGTCCTAGCGGTGGCCGATCCGGATTTTTCCAAGGCGGGCGAGCAATCCAAGGACGCCGCGCGCTGGCGCACGATGGGCGTCGGCGGCACGCGCAAGCGCGGCGCGGGCGCGGAGTCCAAGGACGAGGGGCTCTTCCCGCGCCTGGCTCGGACCCACGAGGTGGCGCTCAAGGCCCGCGAGCTGTTCGGCGAGAAGGCCCTGGTGCTCGAACGCGGCGGCGCCACGAAGAAAGCGGTGCTGGCGGCGCCGTGGGAACGGATGCGGCACATCGTCTTCGGCACCCACGGCCTGCTGGCCGATTCGGTGCCGACGCTCAACGAGCCCGCGCTGGTGCTGGCCAACCCCGGCCGCGAGGGCGACAACGACGGCTTTCTCACGATGAGCGAGATCATGGGCCTGACGCTCAACGCCGACACGGTCGCCTTGACCGCCTGCGAGACCGGCGTGGGCAAGAACCTCACCGGCGAGGGCGTCATGGGGATGGGGCGCGCCTTCCAGATGGCCGGCGCCAAGGACGTGATGATGAGCCTGTGGCAGGTATCCGAGGACGGGGCGGTGGCCCTGACCAACGAGTTCCTCACGGGCCTGAGCGCGGGCAAGACCGCGCGCGACTCCCTGGCCGACGCCCGGCTCGCCATGCGCCGGGCGGGCTACGAGCATCCCTTTTACTGGTCGGCGTTCATCCTGATGAGCCGTTGAGAGAACCATGAGACACCTCCTCCTGCTGCCGCTGCTGACGAGCCTGGCCTCCGCCGCGCCCGCGCCCGCGTGGCTCGACAAGACGGTCCTCCCCGGCTCGGAGTTCATCCGCACCGTCGGGCGCTCCTCGCCGCAGAAAACCGAGAAGGACGCCAAGGACGAGGCCCTGGCCGACGCCACGGCCCAGTTCGTCAAGTACTGCGGCGTGCGCGTCGAGGCCTTCGCCCGCAGCCTCGAGATCTACTCCAAGGAGCAGGGCAAGGAGTACAACCACGCCGACGTGCGGACGCAAAACCTCATCCGCGCCCAGGCCTTCGTCAGCCGCGCGGTGCCCGAGGAGTGGCACCTGGAGAAGGACGGCAAGCTCTTCGTCGCCTCGGTCATGCTGCGCGTGCCCAAGGAGGAGATGGAGCGCATCATCAAGGAAAAGAACGTGAAGCTCTCGCTCGACATCATGCTGTACTTCGAGGACGGGAAGGGGCGAATGCAGCCGATGCCCGAAGGCGCGGTGCTCAAGAGCGGCGAGGGCTACGCGCTCTACCTGAAGCCCAGCGACGAGGCTTTCGTCTACGTCTACCAGGTCGACGGCTCGGGCAAGAGCTTCCGGCTCTTCCCCAGCAAGGAATACCGCACGATGGACAACCCGGCGGCGCCCGCCGCGGACCTCTGGATCCCCAACGAGAAGGACCTGGTCACCCTCGACGACACCACCGGCAAGGAGCGGCTCTTCATCTTCGCCTCGCCGACCAAGCTCGCCGAATTCGAGGGCGACGCGGCCGCGCAGCTGGACGCGAAGGACCTCGAGAGCGCGGTCGGCATCAAGAAGATGGGCGTGGGCGGGCTCAGGAAGAAGGTCGACTCGGCGCGCGTGACGCCGCCGCAGAAGCGCGACGTCGTCGAGGTCAAGAAGAAGCTCCAGGCCGACAGGGCCTTCGTCTACGAGACCTGGTTCTGGCACCGCTGAACGCCGGAAAAACGCGCGCGGGTGATTCTAATTAATCACGGGCACCCGAAGGCGTTCCCTGCGGTCATCATAACGAGGGCGCATATAATGGTTTTCACCTTCATGGCGTCACCGTTACCTTGATCCAGGGCGTCCGGATCAGGACTTCTTCTGGATATATCGGCAGCTTCCCGCGCATCCGATTCAGCTCTGGAGTCGGCGCGCGGTCATAGATCGCGCGAATCTTATACTCGCCTGGTTTCTCGAATATATAGAAATCAAGTTGCGAAAATTCTCCGATCGGACTAGGTCGTAGTCGATTGCGGATTTTGTCCTGCATGCTGTAATAGAACGCGGACTTCGTCTCCGCCGACTGTCTGGGGAACAGCTCGATGCCGGGCCACTGCTTGGTTTTTTCGGCGGCCCGCTGTTTTTTCCTATTGAAATCAATGAGCTTATAGCCGATCTCTCGCTCGCTGAGGCCCAGTTTTTTCCAACCGTCGAGCATGGCCTGCTCTTCGCGGCCTTCGACTTCGAGAAATCCAGAAACCCCATATCCGATGTCCCTGCCTTGTTCAGCGGGGTCCTGGAATTCAACTTTCAGCGGTTTGCCATCCGGGCCAAGTGCCTCGAGATAGATGCCGTAGTTGGACCTGCTTTGCTTACGCAGTTCCCGGGGCTCGTTAAACACAGGATCCGAAGCGAGGATGTTTATATCGCCGACATTCCGGATTCGAATCTGTTGCCAAAGGTAATCTCCTGCCTTGATCTGGGTCTTGTGCAGGAGAAAAGTGAGTTCGACCGGGCCGCTCGAGGCTTTGACCCCGGCCTGCGCCGAGATCTTCTCAACAGCGTTGGGAGCCGATAGGACAGGCGTAAGAGCGCTCTCCTCCTTCTTCCCGCACGCGGCAAAGCATAGGAGCGCGGCGGCCAGAATTGCCCGATTGACGGTTCTCGGCTTGATCACTCACGACCTCCAAAAAAATAGGGGAAGCGACATTTCGTCGCTTCCCCTGGACTCATCCGGTTAAGGCCGGATCGTGGATACCCCGGGACAAAAATTACCCAGGCTACAGAGATGTTGAAGAGAGGATACCGCAAGGACGACGCGGCATCGAGGGTCTTCCGCTCCAGGCGGGCGGGCCGATGGGCCCAATCTCACCGGAGCCGCGTTTGGTATTTTTCTACTTCGCGAGCAGCGCGGCGAGCGCGCCGTCGAGCGTCGGGTGGCGGAACTTGTAGCCGCGCTCGAGGAGCTTCTTCGGCAGCGCGCGCTGGCCGCCGAGCAGAAGGCCCGACATTTCGCCGAGCGCCAGCCTCAGCGCGAAGCCGGGCGCGGGCAGGAAGGCCGGGCGGTGAAGCGCGCGGCCGAGGGCCTTCGTGAACTCGGCGTTCGTCTTCGCGTCCGGGGCCGTCACGTTGATCGGCCCGGCCAGCCCCTCGTCGTCGAGCGCGAAGAGGATCGCGCCGACGG
>JAHFCD010000275.1 GCA_023249695.1 Elusimicrobiota bacterium | reverse complement strand
GACGACGCGTCCAACCCCGCCCTGGCCGAGCTCGCGCGCGCCTTCGACGCCGACGCCGGCCGGCGCCTGATCGTCCTCGAGATCGGGCGGCTCTCGCGCGAGGTCGGCGCGCTGCAGAAGGGCGGCGCCCTCCTGGACAACATCCGCCAGCGCGCGATGGTCGGCTTCGTCTCCGGGCCCGTCGGCCCGGGCACCGCCGAGCGCGCGACGGGCGGCGGCTTCCAGGTGGGCACGCAGACGGAGCTGACGCTCAGCAAGAGCCAACGGGAACTCGTCGAGGCGCGCAGCTCCTCCCTGTTCGCCCTCGGGCTCGACCTCGAGGAGCGTCTGCTCGAGATCGCGAAGGCCTGGCAGTCGGCGATGGCCGAGGTCGCGCTCGCGAAATGGCGCCGCCACCTGGCCGTCTTCCTCGCGGCGCACGCCGAGGATCAGGTCCTGCGCGCCGAGGCCGAGGTGCGCGTCATCGAGGCGACGGACGCGCTCCGCCGCGCGTCCCTGCGCTACGCGTCCTTGACCGGGCGCGGCCCCGACGAGCCCTTGCCCTTCGACGGCATCAATCCCAACGATCTCGACCGCGTCCTGCGCCTCGTCGCGCGCTCGCTGGCCTCGCCCGAGCGCCTCGGGGCGCTGTTCGCGCGCGCGCGAACGGCGCTCAAGATCCCCGAGGCCTCGCTCGCGGTGCTCGACTGGGTGCCGTGGATCGAGAAGTTCACCTTCTCCGTCGGCGCGCAGCTCCCGGATCTGATGTCGAGCCAGCCGCTCGGCATCGCGGTGACCGTGCGCCTGCCGATTTACGATCCGACGAAAGGAAAGGTCAACGCCGCTTTCCAGCTCCAGTCCCGGGCGACCTTGCTCGAGATGGCGGCCCGGCTGAAATCCACGCGCCTGCGGGCGCGCTCCGAGCGCATCGCGGCGAGGGGCTGGACCGAGCGCACGCGGGACGCCGAGGCCGCGTCGGCCGAGGCGGCGCGGGAGCTGTCCGACGGCATCCGCCTGTTCCGCAACGCCCTGATCGGCGCGCCGGAGCTGCGCGCCCGCGCCCGCCGCTGGCTCGACGCCGCGACCGACGCCCTGACCTTCGGCATCGAGGGCTCGCTGCAGGAAGCCTGGGCGTTGCTCGATCACGAGCAGAATCCCAACGAGCCGGAGAACGAGACGCGCGCGGTGCCCGAGAACATGAACGCGGCCTTCGATCAGGCCGTCGCGCAGTCGGCTTCATGGGAAGCGCTCGCGCGACGGTCGCAGGCGGCGCAGGAGCTTCTCGAGGCGTCGGACCGCCGCATCCGCAAGGTGGACGTCGATCTCTCCGTCGGCGTAAACATCACGGCCGCCGGCGTCGCCCTGATTCCCGCGTTCGGCATCACCGGGCTTTTCGTCTTTCCCGTCGTCGGCATCGAGCTCGCCCCCGAGGAGCTTCGCCAGCTCGACGCCGCCCGCCGCGGCGCCGAGGCGGGCATGTACAGCCGCCTGCAGGACAAGGCCGCCGCCGACATGGCCTTTAATCTCACTCGGGCCATGCTCGAGGCGTCCTATGCCGCGAAGCAGGCCGCCCTCTACGAAGCCGAGCTGATCCCGGCGCTCGAATCCGCCCAGGACGGCACGCCCGCGATGGCGGAAAAGCTGCGCGCGGCGCGAGGCCGGCTGTCCGACCTGAACGCTCGCCGCCGGGAATCCGAGGTCGCGGCCAACCACCTCCTCGGCCGGCCGCTCGATTCGCGCCTCCCCCTGAAGGTCGACGCGGAGGAGGCGTTGGCGGCGCTCGACGCGCGCGCGGCGCGCCTGAATCCGACGGCCGCCGCGCGCGACGCGCTCGTCTCCCGGCTGGCGATCGCGCGGGCCGTCGAGGAAGCCGTGGACAAGGGGCTGAAGGTGGACCGTCTGCGCCTCGATCCGATCTCGATGATCGGGCGTTCTCTCGGCCGCCTGATCTCGGCGCTCTCCGGCGACGGGCTGCCCTCTCCCGAGATCGTGGAGATCGCGCGCGAGCGGACGCTGTCCGCCGAGCGCGCGCTTGAGGCCTTCGACGAATCGCTTCCCACGGTGCGCGCGCATCTCGGCGCCGAGCTGTCCCGCATCCGCGCGGCGGCGGCGGCGCTCGCGGGGCGCGGCGACGTCGAGTCGCGGGCAATGGCGCTCGAGCTCGCCCGCCAGGAGACGATGATCCGCGCCCAGATCTCGGTCTGGGGCGGCGCGGAGACGATCGAGGCCGGCGTCATGCCGGGCTCGTACGCCGAGCTGGAGACCCGCCTGCGCGAGGCCGCCCTGCGCGCCGCGCCGCCGCGCTTCGACTCCCAGGACCTGGGCGCCATCGAGTCGGGCCCCCCGCTCGACGTGACGGGCTCGATCCGTTCCTACGATCATCGCCAGACCTTGTCGGGCGATCCCGTCGGCCGGACCTTCGTCGAGGGCTGGCTCGAGGCGCGGCTGCGCAGCCCTTCGACGCCGCCCGAGGCGATGATCGCGCTGGCCCGCCTGCGCGAGGACCGCGCCGACGAGCAGCGCCGGGCCGGCGTCGCCGGCGCGCGCGCCCGCGCGGACATGGCGCTCGCCCGCCTGCGCTTCGACGCCGCGCTGATGCGCTGGTCCGAGGGCGCGGGCATCGGGGCGGAGGCGCGCGCGCGCGTGGCCCGCGACCTGGCCGAAACCGCGGCCTTCCTCCATCTGCCCCCCGGCACCC
This sequence comes from Elusimicrobiota bacterium, assembly GCA_023249695.1. GTDB lineage: Bacteria > Elusimicrobiota > Elusimicrobia > UBA1565 > UBA9628 > GWA2-66-18. Next base: position 1,773 of record JAHFCD010000275.1, on the reverse strand, counting down.
CGCCCGAGGCTTTGCTCGCGCTTCTCCCCGCCCCGGCGGACGGCGACCTCGCGGCGGCCGCGGCGCGCGAGGTCTCCGAGGCGGAGGCCTTCGACCTCGACCTGCTGAAGAAGACCTTGTTCACCCAAGGCCTGCCCCAGGAGCTCACCGCCAACCGCCTGCCGCAGCTGCGCGCCGACCTGCTCGCCGAGCGGATGAGCTCGCGCGGCTTCACCCCGCTGGCCGCCGTCGGCCTTTTCCGGGGCACCTGGGTTCAGGGCGCCTTCCTCGAGGCGCCGGATCCCGAGCGCGTGCGCGCCGGCCTGGTCGAGGTCATCGACGACGCGCTGCGCCGCGAGCTCGAGGATTCCCAGCGTCTTCAGAGCCTCGCCCTCCTCCTCCACACCTTGATGGCCTCCGTCGCCGAAAAGACCCGGCTCGTCGCGGCGCTGCGGCTGCGCGAGCTCACGACCCGGCGCGACCTGCTCGGCGCCGTCGAACGCGTGCGCATGCGCCTCTCGCCGGTCTCCGAGATCGCCTCCGCCCAGGCCGAGGCCGCGCGCGCGCAGTTCGAGTTCGTCAACGGCACGCAGGCGCTGGCCGAGGATTTCGCGCGCCTGACGGCCGAGCTGTCCGCGCTCGGCATCACCCCCTCCGTCTACGCCCGGCCGCGCTCGTCCGACGGGGCGCGCGATCCTTTGGAGCCGGCCGAGCGCACCGCGCGCGAGCGCCTGCTCGCGTGGTGGGCGGACCGCCTTCTCGACGCGGACTTCGAGCGCCGCAACGACGAGCTCTTGTCCGGCGCGCCCGAGTCCATCCGCGACGAGCTCCGCGTGCTCGTGTCGCGCTACCGCATCGCGGCGAAGGACGAGGCCGGGGTGCTGAGCAACGATTACGACCCCTCCGAGCGTCTCGAGCGCCTGATGAAGGTGGACCTCCAGGGGCGGCGCCGGCTGATCGAGGGCGCGCTGGCGCGCGTGCTCGCGGAGATGCAGGCGTCGGACCCGTCCCGCGGCGCGGGCTGGACCGGCCTGATGGGCTTCCTCCGGCAGGAGGCGGCCCTGGCCGCGGAGACCGAGGGCTCGGTGCTGGCGCGCGAGGGCGCGGTCGGAGCCGAGCTGTCGGTCGTCTATTGGTCGGCGATCAAGGCGCCCGCCGCTCTCGACAAGCCCGTGCGCCGCCTCATCGAGCTCGACTCGAATGTCGCCCGGCTTCGGCGCGAGGCGCAGGCCGCCTGGCTCTCGCGCACCGGGTCGCCGACCGACCACCTGCTCAAGGACAAGGCCCTCGACGCCTACGTCGCGGCGCTCGACGCCTTCGACGCGGAGCTCGCCCGCACGCTCGAGCTTCCCGAGGCGGCGTCCGACGCGGGCTGGACGCGCTCCCTCAACGGTCTGTTCGGCGTGCGGGAAAGCCTCGAGCGCCGGCGCGAGCGCCTCCAGTACGGCCGCGGCATCCTGACCCTCGAGGCGGCGATCGCGCTCGGCGAGTCGCGCCTGCGCGCCCTCCGCTTCGACCCCGAGGAAACGCGCGAGATCGGCCCCGCCTCGGAGACCGTCGCCTTCCTGCGGGCGATGAAGGCGCGCTGGCTCGGCCGCACCGACGCGCTGCCCGCGCTGATCGCCCTGCGCACCGACAAGGGCGTCACGTGGTCCTCCCCCTCCGAGCTCCGCCGTCTCGAGACGACGGGGCGCGTCAGCGACCTCGCGGGGCGGCGCTTCGTGGCGCCCGAGCTCTGGGTCGGCAAGATCCCGGAGACGGCCGCGGCGGCCGTCGAGGCCGGCTGGGCGGAGG
>JAHFCD010000274.1 GCA_023249695.1 Elusimicrobiota bacterium | reverse complement strand
AGCTTGGAGAAGAGCGAGTTGCCGGCCGAGGTGTACTCCGTTTCCGACGGCGCGCGCGAGCCGAACGACATCTTCTTCGGCGTCGCGATCGCGGGCGACGCGCCCACGGGGTCGAGGCCCGCGCACGCGTCGCAGGAGCCTCCGCAGACGGGCATGTCCTCGCCCAGATGCCGCGCCATCGTCTGGTGGCGGCAGGCGCGGCGGTCGATCGTGCGAAACATCTCCCGGGCGCGATTGCGGTGCGCCTCGGCGAGCGTCGCCTCGAGATCGGAGACCAGGCGCTCGTAGCTCATCACATCGGCCCAGGAGTAAAACAGCACGCAGTCGCTGGGCGCGCCGTCGCGGCCCGCGCGCCCGACTTCCTGCACGTAGTTCTCGACCGAGCGCGGCATGTCGCGGTGGATCACGAAGCGCACGTCGGGCTTGTCGATGCCCATGCCGAACGCGACGGTCGCGACGATCACGTCGGCGTCGTCGCGCTTGAAGGCGTTCTGCACGTGCTCTCTTTGAGCGTTGTCCATTCCCGCGTGATAGGCCAAGGCTTTCACGCCGCGACCCGACAAAAACTCGGCCATCGACTCGACGGATTTGCGCGACAGGCAGTAGACGATGCCGCTCTGCCCCTTGCGTCCCAGCACGAGGCGTAAAATCGAGTTCTTCGTGTCGTTGACGGTGCCGGGTCGCGGCGCCGCCTTCTCTCCGGTCTTAAGGTAGGCGGACAGATGCAGATTCGGTCTAAAAAAGGACCCGCGCAGCCGCAGCGGGGCGTCCATCGTGAGCTGCTCGACCACGTCGTTGACGACTTGCGGCGTGGCCGTGGCCGTCAAGGCCAGAACGGGCACTCCGTACTTCGCCTTTAATCCTTTCAGGTTCCTGTAGGCCGGCCTGAAATCGTGACCCCATTGGCTGATGCAATGCGCCTCGTCCACCGCGATCAAGGCGAGCTTCGAGCCCGACAGCGCGGCCCCCGCCCCCGCCTCAAGGCCTTCGGGCGCCGCGTAGACGAGCTCGTAATCGCCGCGCGCCAGCCCTTCGATGCGCTCGCGCCGCTCGTCCGGCGTCAGGCTCGAGTTGAGGAAGGTCGCCTTCAGGCCGACCGAGACCGCCGCGTCGACCTGGTCCTTCATGAGCGAGATGAGCGGGCTCACGACGAGCGTGACGCCTTTCAAGAGCCGCGCGGGGATCTGGTAGGTCAGGGACTTGCCGGCGCCGGTGGGCATCACGCCGATGCAGTCCCGCCCGCCCATGACGGCGTCGATGATCTCTTTTTGGCCCGGACGGAAGGAAGGATAGCCGAAGACGTCCTTCAAGATCTGTTCGGGGGTCATGGAGCTATCGTACTACTGTACGACAATATTGTCACGCGCATTTGACGCGCTCGTCGCGCGCGCCGAATGGCCTGGTCTCCCCCGTTCCTCTATACTGGTGCCATGAACGAGCCTCGACGCTGGCGGACGATCTGGATCTCGGACATCCACCTCGGCACGCGCGACTGCAAGGCCGCGTACCTGCTCGAGTTCCTGAAGCACAACGAGTCCGAGACGTTGTATCTCGTCGGCGACATCGTCGACGGCTGGCGGCTCAAGTCCTCCTGGCACTTCTGGAATCAGCTGCACAACGACGTCGTTCAGAAGGTCCTGCGCAAGGCGCGCCGCGGCGCGAAGGTGATTCTCGTGCCGGGCAACCACGACGAGGCCTTCCGCGACTTCGCGGGCGCGCACTTCGGTGGAGTCGAGGTCGTCTTGGAGGCCGTTCACGAGACGGCCGACGGCCGGCGACTCCTCGTCGTCCATGGCGACCAGTTCGACGGCATCGTGCGCCACGCGCGCGCGATCGCGCTGCTCGGCGTCTGGGCCTACGACGTCGCGCTGCGCGTCAACCATTGGTTCAATTTCGGACGCCGCGTGCTGGGCATGCCGTACTGGTCGCTGTCGGCCTATCTCAAGCACAAGGTCAAGAATGCGGTGGCGTTCATCGCGAACTACGAGACCGCGATGATCGCGGAGACCAAGCGCCGGGGCCTCGACGGCGTCGTCTGCGGCCATATTCACCACGCGGAAATCCGCATGGCGAACGGCGTCTTATACTGCAACGACGGGGACTGGGTCGAGAGCTGCACGGCGCTCGCGGAGGATTTCACGGGCAAGCTCTCGATCATTCATTGGGCCCAGGTCCGCGCGGAAGTTCTCGAGGCGGCGGCCGCATGAGCGAAAAAATCCTGATCCTGCACGCGTCGGTCGGCGCGGGCCACACGCGCGCGGCGCAGGCCGTCGCTGCCGCGCTGGCGCTCGAGGCGCCGGACGCGAACGTGATGACGGTCGACGCGCTCACGCTGGCGCGACCGCTGTTCAAGCGCGCCTACGGGGAAGGCTATCTCAAGCTCGTTGAAAAAGCGCCGTCCCTGTTCGGCCTGCTGTTCGACCTGACGGACAAACCCCCCAAGGGAAAGAGCCTCGGGGACGGTCTGCGGCGCGCCGTGCAGCGCTGGGGCGCGAACCAGCTCGCCGAGTTGGTGGAGAACGGGGGCTGGGATGCCGTGGTGCACACGCATTTTCTCGCACCCGAGCTGATTTCCGCGCTGCGCCGACGGGGCCGCGTCGCGACGCCGCAGCTGACCGTCGTCACCGACTACGACGCGCATCGCATCTGGGCGCACGACCCGACCGAGCGCTACTGCGTGGCTTCCCCTCTCGCCGCCGCGTCCCTGCGCGCGCACGGCGTCGCGGCCTCCGCGATCGAAGTGACCGGCATTCCCGTTATGCCCGCCTTCTCGTCCCCCGTCGACCGCGAGAGGACGCTCAAGAGCTTCGGGCTCTCCGGCGCGTACCCCGTCGTGGTCCAGGCCTCCGGCGGACACGGCCTCGGCCCCGTGGAGGAGACCTATCGGGCGCTGCTCGCCGCGAGCATCCCCACCGAGCTCGTCGTCGTGTGCGGCCGTAACGAGGCCGCGCAGAAAAAGATCGCGTCGATCCGCCCTCCGGGGCGCCACCGGGTCACCGTGCTCGGCTTCACCGACCGGATGCGCGACCTCATGGCCGTCGCCGACCTCCTCGTCACCAAGGCCGGCGGCTTGACCGTCAGCGAGGCCCTGGCCTTCGGCCTGCCGATGGCCCTGATCAGCCCGATCCCGGGGCAGGAAGTGCGCAACGCGGATTTTCTCCTGGAAAACGGCGCCGCGGTGAAGGCGAGCTCGCCCGCGGCGCTGACCGGCAAGGTCGAGGAGCTGCTGTCCTCGGAGACGCGCCTGCCCGAGATGCGGCGCAAGGCCAAGGCGCTCGGACGCCCCCGCGCCGCCTTTACGGTCGCCCGGCTCGCGCTGGAGCTTGCTCGGGGGCGCTCAACGGCCGTCGCGCGCGTCGACGAAGCGCTCGCGGCGGCCGAAGTCCCGTTCCTGATCAGCCACTGGGCCGTTCCCGGCCTGCGCGCCTAGGCCTTAAGCCCCAAAGACGAGTCGGGCCTTCGCTCCGCTTTTCGTCATGCGGCGTTTACATGACGAACATGCCCTCAGCAGGAGCCGTTGTTACCATCAAGGCATGATTCGAGCGCTCATCGCCCTGCTGATCATCAACTCCTTCCCCGTCCCGGCTCTCGCGCAGGTCGTGCGCGTCGCCGTGCCCGCCCGCCTTTCGATTTCGGTCCCCGCGCTCACCGCGGGGCCGGGCGAGCTCGCGCTGCCGGCCCCCTTATTAAACGCACCCTCGCTGTCCGCCCCCCTCCTCTCCGTCCCGATTCCGGCGTTGGCGCTTCTTCCCGCTCCGGCGGCCTTGCTTCCTCTTAGAGCCGCCGCCGCGCTGCCGTTGAAGCCGGTGAGCGCGCCCGTGAGCGCTCTGGCCGTCGTCAAGACGGCCGCCGCGTCCGCGGCCGCGTTGGCGTCCCAGCCCGGCGCACTCGAGTTCGATCGGGCCCGCGCCGATTTCGCCGACGGTTCCCCGCGCCGCTCGAGCATCGTCGAGGCCGTCGTCGACGCCGTGTCGCCGTCCAGGCTCTGGACCGCGCTTCGGCCCTCGGACCCGGCCGCGTCCGCCTCCGCCGATCGTCCGATGCCGCCCGCCCCCCCTGTCGCCGCGCCGCGTTTGGCGCCCTTCCTCGGCGGCACCTTCCTCGCCCAGGTCGCGAGCAACGCCCTTCAGGTCACGATGCCGCTGCTGATCCTGCAAATCACCGGTTCGGCCTCCGCCGCGGCCTTCGCGGCGACCGCCTCCTCCGTGTTCGACGCCGCGGGCACGATCATCGGCGGCAAGCTCACGGACCGCTTCGGCTCGAAAAAGGTGCTGGTCGCAACGACGCTCGCGCGGGGCGCGGCCGTCCTCGCCCTTCCCATCCTGGCGTCGGCGGGCCTGACGCTTCCCGCCGTCTTGGCCGTTTACATGGTGGAGTCGCTCGCGCGCGGCGTCGCGGACACCGCGCGCAACACTTTGCCTTCCGAAATCGCGGGCAAGGACGAAAGTCTCCTCAA
>JAHFCD010000273.1 GCA_023249695.1 Elusimicrobiota bacterium | reverse complement strand
AATGATTATTCTCCTACTGGCCGCCCTCTTGTCCCCCGTTTACGCCCACGCCGCCGAGATTCCCACCCCCGCGGGGCGACTCGCCGCGGGCGAATCGGATTGGGTCGAAGCCGACCCTTCGCAAAGCCATCCCAACGACCCCGGCTCGGTGGACCGCGACCGCTTCCGCGAGGGCTTCCAAAACCGCGCCTTGGACAACATCTGCCGCCTGGTCCGGATCTCCGCGGACCTGAAAACAAATCCCCTCGGCTTCATCGGCATCCAGATCGGCGCCCACCGGTCGCTGCGCCGCTACGCTGACGGCCGGCTCGCGCTCATCGACGAGCAGCCGCTGCGGCTCTCGCTCGGCTATTCCGACGAGCTGATCAAGCTCTCCGACAAGGTGACGACGGGCGCCTTCTTCAGCGCGAGCTTTGACGGCAGCTCGACCGTGGTCCTGCCCTTGAAGGACACCTCCTGCAAGGCGCTGCGAACCGTGCTCAATCCCCTCAAGCTCAAGAGCATCATGCCGTTGTCGGGCTTCAAGGACCTCGCGACGCGCAAGGATTTCAGCCGCAAGATGGCCGAACGCATCATGGCCATGGAGCAGGATGAGGTGTGGAAGCTGAACGTCAAGCCGACCGTCGGCTGGGGCCCGAGCGTGACCGTACCGGTCGGCGAGGCCTCCTTCAGCGCCCACTGGCAGTTCTCGACGAGCCGCGGCGAAAGCGTCACGCTCAAGCGCCTCAGCCCCACCCAGATTCGCTATCGCTTCCGCATCGACAGCGTCAAGATCACCGACAAAGGCGCCGGCGTCTCGGCCACGATCACGGCGGCCGATCTGGGGGTGGACGGGAATTTCGCCTACAGCGAGCTCGTGAGCCTGTTCAACCAGTATTTCAAGGCCCACCTCAACGCGAACACGGCGACCGCCAACGGGCGCGAGATCATATTGGAGTACGTGCTCGATCCCAACGACCCCGCGCAGATGGAGGCGCTGGTCCGGGCGGCCGTCGGCGACGTCAGCGTCTGGGACACCATCAAGAACATGGCCCGCCGGACCGACAAGCTGCTCGCCTCCGACGAGGACATACGGGGAGGCCTCGAGCGGCTGCAGGGCGAGCACGATGCCGCGCTCGGCTCCGAAGCGACCTTCGCCGCGGGCGACGTTTATAAGCGCCCGAGCGAGGGATTCCATCTTCACCTGCCGCTCCTGTTCCGCTACGACGCCGAGCGCAGCGAGAAGGGGCAGGAACGCATCGTCCTGCTCGACGAGAAGGGCGGCGAGATCCACCTGTACCCGGCTTCCCGGAAGACCGCGCGCGGCATCTTGGACATACCGATCCTGGGCGACCTCGATCGCTACGAGAAATCGAGCGCCGTTCAGGTGTACACCTACACGGGAAAGGACGGCACGCACGACACGGCCAACGCCGTGTTCATCGAGCAGCAGGCCTTCACGCGCGAAGGCCACTGGACGCCCAACGGCATGCTCGAGAGCGTCAACGGGATCATGCGCTACGCCGGCAGGCGCGGCGCCGGCACGGACGCCAGCAAGGAGCTGCCGCTCAAACCCTTCAAGGCCGTGAAAGACGGCGCCGTCGCGTCGATCGGCCCGAAGGGACGGCTCGACCCGCCCCCCGGCATCCTCTATGAAAAGGGCATGTCCGCCTTCACCTTGATCCTGAGCCGCAAGGCGATCCAGGACATCCTCGCCACGACGCCGCGGGATGTGGCCGCGGCCTACGAGAACGCGCTGAGCGCGGCGGAGAGGGCGTTGTTCCAGCAGGGCTTGGCGGGGACCTTGATGAGGGGCGTCGACCGCTCAAACCGCGCGGCGAAGGAAGGCGAGCGGGCCCGCGCCAACGCGATGGTCAGCGCCGTCGAGGGCATCGTCCGGGATTTGACGAAGGCGCGCACGGCCGCGACTCCGGAGGAGCAGGCCAAGATCGTGCGCGACATACTGGCCGGCACCGGCAGCGGCGGAGAGTCCTACGGCGACATCCTCAAGGTCCTGGTGCAGCTCGTCGATCCCGCCGACATCGCGGCCATCGTCGACATCGAGGTTCGCGGCGGCAAGGACAATTCCGCGCATCATCGCTTCCTCTTCAACAAGGACGGGGCGGATTCGGAGCTCGTGCGCTCCTACGCCGCGGCCCGGGCGCGCTTCATCAAGCCCGCGATCACGAGCGACTAGCTTAGAGAATGCGGGGCGTCGCGCCGTCGTCCCAGGCGATCGGCGTCAGGCCCAAGGTCCGGGCCGAGGCGGTCATGCGCTCGAGATAGGGGCCGAGCAGCTCGGGAATGAGCAGGACGGCGTCCGCGCCGCCCGCGCCGGCGCGCTCGAGCTGCCAGGCGTCGACGACGTAGTCCATCATCGCGACCAAGGCGTCGGGCGCCGCCGCGCGCACCGCGTCGAGGTGCGCGTAATCGCCGGCGTGGAAGTTGCGCTCGGTCCAGACGCCCAGGCCCGTCGCTCCCCGGCCCACGGCCGACACGGCGCGTCGCGCGGCGTACTCGGCCGTGACCTCGCCGCCGGAAACGAGCAGGCCCCGGCCCGGCTCGGCGAAGCGCAGGTCCATCACGATGCCGGACAGGGCCGGCTTGAAATCCTTGGGAGCGCGCGCGTAGCCGGGCAGCGCCCGCAGGACCTCCACGGGGGTCTCGATCTTCAGCCGCTCGACGCGGCGCGCGGCGTGCGCGGCCCTTCCGGCGATGTTTTCCACGGCGGCATGATATCATAGACGCCCTGTGATTCCCTTCCTCTATGCCTTGGTCTGCCTGATCTGGGGCTCGACCTGGCTCGCGATCAAGTTCGGCCTCGAGGGCGTGCCGCCCTTCCTCGGCGCGGGACTGCGCTTCACGCTCGCGGCCGCGATCCTGTGGGCGCTGGTTTTTTTCGCGGGGCTGTCGCCGCGCCTGACGCCCCGCGGCCGCCGCGCGGCCGTCATCGCCGGCGTCCTCGGTTTCGGAGTCTGCTACGCGCTCGTGTACTGGGCCGAGACGCGCGTTTCGAGCGGCCTCGTCGCCGTGCTGTGCGCGATCGCGCCCCTGGTCACGGCCCTGCTGACCGCCTTCGTCGCGCGCACCGAGACCCTCTCTCCCCGCAAAGCCGCCGGCATCGCCATCGGCATCATCGGGGTGGTCGTGCTGTTTCGCCCGCGGGAGGGCGTGGCCTCCGCCGACAGCCTGGGGCTGCTGGCCGCCTTCGTCTCGAGCGTGGGCGCCGCGGGAAACCTCGTCGCGCAAAGCCTGTGGTCGAAGAAGGACGACGCGCGCGTACTCAACGCCTGGTCGATGTCGCTCGGCGCCGCCTTGCTGCTGGGCCTCAGCTTTCTCTTCGAGCGGGGCGCGGTCGTGCGGTGGACGCCCGCGAACGTCGGCGCGATCTTCTACCTGGCCGTGCTGGGCAGCGTGGTCGCGTTTCTGTCGTACTACAAGCTCATCCGCGCGCTGCCGGCGACCCAGGTGAGCATGATCACCTTGATCTTTCCGGTCGTCGCCGTGCTGCTCGGCTGGGTGGTGCTCGGGGAGCGTCTCAACGCCGACGCCGGCTTCGGCATCGCCATGATCATGGGCGGCGTCGGCCTGGCGCTCGTGAAGCGGAAAGGAAGTTCTCCAGCATCCGCAGCCCCAGCGGCGTAGCGACCGATTCGGGATGAAACTGAACCCCCTCCACCGGTCGATCTAAAAGGCGCAAGCCCATCAAGGATCCGTCTTCACCGCGCGCCGTGACGATCATGTTTTTCGGTAGAGGTTCCGCGGCCACAAGACTGTGATAACGCGCCACGGTGACGCGTTCGGGAAGTCCCTGGAACAGCCCCCGTCCGTCGTGGGTGATCACGCAGGTTTTTCCGTGCATAAGCCGCTTGGCGCGAATCACAGGTCCGCCGCTGGCGAGCGCTATCGCCTGGTGGCCGAGGCAAACCCCCAAGACCGGGATCGCCGGCGGGGATTTTTTGACGAGCTCCAGCAAGATCCCCGCGTCTTCCGGCCGTCCGGGGCCCGGCGACAGTATGATGCCGTCGGGCTTCAGCGCCAACAGCTCCTTGACCGTCAACGAATCGTTCCTCACCACTTTGCAGTCGTGCTTCAAGAACCGCACGGCTTGATATAAATTGTAGGTGAACGAGTCGTAGTTATCGAGAAGCAGAATCACCTGAGGCTCCCCAGGGCTTTCCGCAACCCCGCCAGCTTGTGGAGCACTTCCTGCCACTCCGCCGCCGGCTTCGAATCCGCCACGATGCCCGCCCCCGCCTGCAGGCGCGCGCGCTCCCCTTCCAGCTCGAGCGAGCGTATCGCGAGGCACGAATCCAGATTCCCCGAAAAATCGGCCTGCACCACGGCCCCGGCGTAAAATCCGCGCGGCCGGCGCTCGAGCCCCGCGAGGATCTCCATCGCCCGGACTTTCGGCGCGCCGCTGACCGTGCCCGCCGGGAACGACGCGACGAGGGCGTCCCAGGCGGTTTTATTCCGATCGAGCTTGCCC
>JAHFCD010000272.1 GCA_023249695.1 Elusimicrobiota bacterium | reverse complement strand
AGCTCCCCGAGATGATCGCCGATGTCTTTAAAAATTTTTACGATCTATACGGCTTCGGCCCGGAAAAAAATTATCAAAGCTTGTTGCTCAGCGTCGACGGGAAGCCCGCGGCCATCGTCTCGCTGCTGGGCGCCCGGGACGCGGCGGGGGTCCGACGCGGCTATCCCGACCTTCCCGACGATCTCTGCACGATGATGAACCTGACCGTCGCGCCCTGGGCGCGCGGGCGCTTCCTGGGCTTCCGGATCGCCCGGGAAGCGGTCAAGTTCGCCCGCGCCTGCGGCTACCGCAGGCTCTGCACGACGGGGACGCCGCAGGGCATGGGCATCTACCGGCGGGCGCCGCTGACGGAAGTCGGGGGCGCGCAGCGTTGGACCTGGCAGCCGAACCGAGCAGCGAAGCCGCGCTAATCGCCCGCGATCCCGCGGAGCTTCAGCGCGCGGACCGCGGCCGGTTGGATGACGGCGTCCAGGAGAAGCACTTCCTGCTGCAGGCGGAAGGCCAGAGACTCGCGAACGAGCGCGCCGCCCCCGCTCGTCAGGGCGAGGAGACGCACCGCGTCGCGAATGCACTCGTCCCTGAGGACGAATTCCGCATCCGTCGGAACGCCTCTCGCCGCCGCCGCGCGCAGGTCCCGCACGCGCAAGTGAAGCCGCCGGACCGGGCCGGAGCGGCTTTCGAGATCCTCGGGGGACAGCCCCGTTCGCGTCGCGAGGATCCGCTCGCACTCGCTCAGGGCGGCCTGAGCGATGCCGAGCTCGGGGAACACATAAATGGTGGGGCGCTTGGCCGCCTGGGACCGAAGCGCCCGGCGGCCGAAGATCTGAGGCGCCCGCACATTCCAATTCTCCAGATGGATTTTGACCGTGGCCGTGCCTTGAAGACAGCCCAGGGCGACCGGCTCGATCTCGACTCGCACGCCGTGCGGAAGATTCTTCGGAGAGGGGAAGTCGACGAGCGCGAACACGGCTTCCTCTCCATGCTGAAAGCCGACGATCAGGCGGGAAAATATCCCGTGCCCGGTCACCCAGGGGAAGGTCCCGGACAACGCGAAGCCGCCTTTGCCGTCTGCCTGAGCGAACACTTGCGGCCGCTCGGGATTCGCCAGGTGGGTCACCGCGAGGCCCACGGGCTCGGCCCCTTTGAGAAGCTTGGCCCACAGCTTGGGATTCTCGGCCAGCCACTCGGCGCTGCCGGACAGCCACTCCATCGCTCCCAGGTGCTGCCAGATCGTGAAGGCGAGCGCCGTGGAGACGGAGAAGATCGCCTCGAGCCCGGCGTTCCGCATCGGCGGCGGCGAAACGATCGCGAGAATCTCGAGCAGCGTTTTTCGCAGGACGCGGGAGTCCCGCCCGATCTCACGGGCCTTTCCGGCGCTGATTTCCTTCAAGTACTCGTCGAGAACCATGTCTGCGGAGTTTAACAATAAAGCATCGATCAGCCCCGCAGCGACACGATCAGCTTCCCGAAATGTCCGTTCGCGGCCAGGAGGGCGTGCGCCTCGCCGATGTTTTCGGGAGAAAAAACGCGGGCGATCACCGGCTCGATTTTCCCGCTCTCGATCAGCGGCAGGGCGCGCGCGCGAATGCCGGCGGCCGTGACGCTTTTCCGCTCCAAGGTCAGCGGCCGCAGAAGGCTCCCCTGAACGCTGAGGCGCTTGTCGAGCATTCGCCCGAGGTTTATCTTGCCCTCCTCCCCGGTGTACGAGTCGACGAGCACCAGCCGCCCTCCGGTCTTCAAGACGCTCAGGTTGGCGTCGAGGCTCTGCGCCCCGCGGATGTCGAGGATGACGTCGAAGCCGCCCATGGCGCCCGGTTCCGCGTCGAACTCATCCGTCGTTTTTCCGTCGAATCCCAGCCCCCGCAGCTTCGCCAGGTTTTCGGGCCTGCGGGAGGTGACCGCGACCGAGGCGCCCAACGCCTTCGCCAGTTGCGCCCCGACGATGCCCACCCCGCCGGTGGCGTGGTGAATCAGCACGGACTCGCCGGCCTTCAGCGCGCCGAGCTCGAAGAGGTTGAGCCACGCCGTGAAGAGCGCCTCGGGCAAGGCCGCGCCCTGCTCGAAGGAAAGCCGGTCCGGAATTTTGAGCGTCGTCCCCGCCGGGGCGACGACGCGGTCGGCGTAGCCGTTCTCCTTAACAAGAGCCATGACCCGATCGCCGACCTTGAACTCCGACGGCCCGGCGCCGAGCGCCGCCACCGTCCCGGCGACCTCCAGCCCCAAGGTCGCATCCGTGCCGAGAGCGCCCGCGTTCGCCGCCAGCTCCGTGTCGAGCCGGTTGATACCGAACGCGGCCGCGTCGATCAACACCTCGCCGGCCGCCAAGTCCGGAAGGGCGACCCGTCTCTTCACGAAGCCTTTCTCCGACGGGAACCAGCGTTCGCAAAACCGCATCCGCGATCCTCCTCGAGCCTTCGCACATCTTAGCCGATTTGGGACTCGGGGCATCGTGGCGTCAGACGGGAACTTCTCGCTCCTCTGGCCGGAGAAAAAGCCTTAGCGCGCGGATTCCGCGAACAACTCGTTCGCCCCGACGACCTTCGCGTAGATCGAGATGATGTCGGTCGCCGCTCGATGCGCCGAGAGCTCGTCCAGGGAGGCCGTTCGTTTCGCGGATGACGCGTCCCTCACGAAAACGAATGCCTGCCCGCGGTGGTAGCCGTCGACGATGGTGGACAAGCAGCACATCGTGGACCCGTAGCCGATCACCACGAATTCGCTCTTCGGCTCCGCGGCCGCCAATCGAGCGAACTCGGGGCTCGAATAACACGAGTAATCCGACTTCGTGATCTGGCGCTCGCCGGCGCGCGGTCGGAATTCTTCCACGTAATCGGAATTCGAGCTCTCAGCGTTGAAAATATCCCCGCTCTGCACGTGCCGGACATGGACGATCGGCCAACCGCGCTCCCGGGCCGACTCGAGAACCCCTTGCGCCGTTTTCAGCGACGGTCCGGCCTGCTCCAGATAGAACGGGCGTCCGGGGGTCGTGTACTCCTTCTGTATGTCGATGACGACGAGCACCTTTTTATTCATGCGCCGCGACCTCCTTGTTGGGCTCCACGCCCCCTCCGACGCTTCCGCCGGGAGTCGTCGCGTGCAGCAGCGCCACGCCGGCCAGGATCGCCAGCACGCCCAGACCCTCGGCGGGCTTGGGCACGTTCCGGAAGAACACGTAATCCCAGAAAACGGCGACGATCGGCGCCACGTAGGTGACCGCGCTGGCGCGCACCGCGCCCCACTCGCGGATCAGGTGGAAGTAGATGAGAAAGGCCAGCGCCGTCGAGACGACGCCGAGATAAAGAATCGAACCGACGACCGCCGGCGCGCCCAGAAGCACCCCGGGGGCGGGCCAGGTCTCCGTCGCGCCGGAGACGACCAGCAAAAAGACCGCCGCGGCGCAGGTTTGATGGAAGGCGTTGGCGCGGAAATCGACCTTCGCGTGGCCCGAGAGCAGAGAGCGCGTCAGGAGCGAGCCCACGCCGTAGCAAACGGCCATCAGAAAAACCGCCGTCGTGCCCGCCGCCTCCGCTCGCGTCCCGCTGAAGGACAGGAGCGGGCTGCAAACGACCACGATCCCGACGAAGCCCATCAGCAGGCCCGTCAATTTTCTCGGCGTGAGGGCCTCGCCCGTCCCCAGCGCCCAGCCCAGGCAAAACGTCCACAGCGGCACCGTGCCGTTGATGATGCCCGCCAGGCCGGGAGAGATGAGCCGCTCGCCCCAAAACAGGAAACAGAACGGCAGGCCCTGCGCGAAGAGCCCGGCCAGCCACATGCGGCGCTTGAGCGCGCGCGGCACGCGAAGGTCCTTGTTTTCGTATTTGAACACCGCGGCCAGCACCGCCAGCGCCAGCGCCACGCGCAGGAAGGCGCCGAAAACAGGAGGAACGACGCCGACCACGAACTTGATGGCGACGAAGGATCCGCCCCAAATCGCGGCGAGGAGGGCGAACAGCGTCGCATCCCGAGATTGAGCTGACATGGAAGGGCGCCATTGTACCATCTCGCTTCGCCGCCACGGCCGAAATGAGGAGCGGGCCCGCTCGTCGCGGACCCGCTCCGTTTGTTTTGATCAGGGACGGCCTGTACCCCGGATTCTGTCCACCCTTGCGGGCTCGAGGACCATTTCTCTAAGCGGCTACCGGGCGGCCGTGAAGGGAGCAAGCCCCCAACCTGGCGCGAGCAGCGCCCTCCGCCCAACTGCCTTGCTCCCGACGGGGTTTACCTTTGCGGGAAGCCTCGCGGCTTCTCCCGGTGGGCTCTTACCCCACCTTTTCACCCTTACCCTTTCGGGCGGTCATTTTCTGTGGTACTGTCCATGACCGAGGGATGTGGCCCTCGATCCCCCGCCTTTCGACGGGCGTCGCGCTCAACGGAGTCCGGAAGTTCCTCCAGCCCTCGCGGACCAGCGGCCCTCCGGCCGTCCCTGAAATTTTTTCTTACGCCGCCGGCGCGGTCGCGACGAGCAGCTCGGG
>JAHFCD010000271.1 GCA_023249695.1 Elusimicrobiota bacterium | reverse complement strand
CCGCCGCCGAAGGTGTTGTAGTGGAGCACGCCTTTCATCGCGTCGGCGATCGCTCGCGTCGTGATGATGGCGCCGATCGGATAGCCGTTGCCCAGGCCCTTGGCCATGACGATGATGTCAGGCGCCGCGCCCCAGTGCTTGATGCCGAAGTAATGCTCGCCCGTGCGGCCGACGCCGGCCTGTACCTCGTCGCAGATGAAGAGGCCGCCGTGATCGTGCACGAGGTCGACTGCGGCTTTGAAGTACTCCCTGCCGGGGGTGATCAGGCCGCCCACGCCCATGATCGTCTCGGCATAGAAGCCCGCGAGCTTTCCCGAGGTGGCGCTCTTCAGCGTCATCTCAAGGCCGCGGATCGCTGACCTGGTGCTGTCCTCCGCGGCTCCCTCGAAGCGGTACGCGTAGTCGGTGGGCGCGAACGCCACGCCCGCGGGATACGGAGCCTGGTTGCGCCAGTTGTGCTGCCCGGTCAGCGCCGTCGTCAGCAAAGTGCGGCCGTGGTAGGAGCGCTGCACCGCGATGAAGTCGTGGCGGCCGGTGTAGGTCTTGGCCACGAAGGCCGCCATCTCGTTGGCCTCGGAACCGGAGTTCGTGAAGAAGCAGACCTCCATGTCCGGGTTGACCGTCTTCGCCTTGTCCGCGAGGCGCTTGGCGAACGCTCCGACCGAGGGGTGAAGGTACAGGGGCGGGTTGTGCTGGAGCTTGTCGATCTGATTCTTAAGCATTCGAACGAAGTGAGGATGCGAGTGCCCGATCGAGACCGTGGCGACGCCGGCGAACCCGTCGAGGTATTCCTTCCCGTTCTCGTCGTAGAGGAACTGCATCTTCCCCTCGACGATCTGGATCGGCTTGGCGAACATCGGGCCGGGAAGCGGCATGAGGTGCGCGGCCCGCACGGCGGCGACGTCGGGCGCGGACTTGGAGGACTTGGCGACGGCGGCGGATTTGGGGCTCATGCGGTGTTCCTCCGGAATTTGGCGTCGAGCGACAGGGCGAGGCACAGGCAGGCCCCGGACAACAGGCCGTCCATCAGCGTGACCGGCGATGGCAAGAATGACGCGGGATTCCACCTGCCCTGGCCGTACGACGGCACGGCCCAGAGAAGGAAAGAAAGCATGCCGTATGCCGCGAGGGATCCCAGCACCGCCGCAACGGCTCCGCGCCAACGGCTC
This sequence comes from Elusimicrobiota bacterium, assembly GCA_023249695.1. Lineage (GTDB taxonomy): Bacteria > Elusimicrobiota > Elusimicrobia > UBA1565 > UBA9628 > GWA2-66-18. The sequence continues at coordinate 3,314 of JAHFCD010000271.1, read as the reverse complement.
GTAGCGGCCGAGAACGCTCCCATTAAGGCAATGCCGCCCCACAGAGCGACGGACTGGATGATGATCACGACCCAGAACCATGACCAGGCCCAGGCGTTCCCTCGCGGCAGGTCCTTCATCAGCGCGAGATGCGTCAGGAGAGCCATCGGCACTGCGATGCCGAAGAACGGTCCCGAGAAGCCCAACAGCGCGGTCTTGACGGATCGTCCCGCGGCGAATCCGATCGCGGAGTATAGAACGCCGAGATAGAGAGCGAGCGGAAAAAATTGAGTCCCGTAGGGCCCCCTAAGCCAGCTCTCGGCGCCGAAGCGCGTGGCGATCGTCGTCAGCACGTGAGCGAGGGCCGCGCCGAAGAATCCGGCGGCTCCTCCCCCTACGATCGCGGCGAACGGGGTCACGTTAATAGAGGTTCGAGGCGCGGCGCTGGCCGGTGTAGTCGAGGAACACAGTCTTCTGCTCGGTGAAGAAGTGCATGCCTTCCTTCGCCATCTCGCGCTCGCCGACGCCCGAGCCCTTCATGCCGCCGAAGGGCACCTGCGCCTCGCCACCGATCGTCGGGCTGTTCAGGTGGACCATGCCCGCCTCGATCTCCTCCGTGAAACGCATCGCGAGGGTGAGGTCCTGGGAGTAGAACGCGCAGGTCAATCCGAAGGGGCTGTCGTTGGCAAGCTCGATGGCCTTGTCGAAGTCGTTGGTCCGCGCGACGGCCAAGACCGGCCCGAACACCTCTTCCTGCCATAGGCGCGACTTGGGGTTCACGGCATCGAAGATGGTGGGCTCCACGAACCAGCCGTTCGCGTGCTCGCCCGTCGTCAGGCGGTTGCCTCCGCAAAGCAGTTTCGCCCCTTCTTTTTTGCCGATCTCGATGTACTCGAGGTCGGTCTTAAGCTGCGATTCGTCGACGGCGGGTCCCATGCCCGTATTCTTGTCGAGGCCGTCGCCGACCTTGATCTTGGCGACCTCCCCGAGAAGCATCTTCAGGAACGTGTCGGCGATCGCATCGTGGAGAATCAGGCGCGAGGTGGCCGTGCAGCGCTGGCCGGTCGAGCCGAACGCGCCCTTCATCACGCCGCCGAGCGCGAGCTCGAGGTCCGCGTCGTCCCAGACCACGGCCGGGTTCTTGCCGCCCATCTCGCAGGTCACCGGGATGCCCCGCGCGCCGCAGATCGTGTGCACGCGCTTGCCGATCTCGTTGCTGCCGGTGAAGGACACGGCCTTGATGCGCGGCTCCTCGACGAGGATGTCGCCCATGGCCGATCCGGCGCCGAGCACGAGGTTCAGCACGCCGGCGGGAAGGCCGGCAGCCTCGAAGATCTTGACCATCTCGACGGCCATCGCGGGCACGAGCGAGGCGGGCTTGAAGATCACGCAGTTGCCGGAGATCAGCGCCGGGGCGATCTTCCACGCCGGGATGGCGAACGGGAAGTTCCAGGGCGTGATGATCGAGACGACGCCGCGCGGTTGGCGGGTGGTGTAGAGCAGGTTCTTGGCGAGCTCGGAGGGCTGGGTGATGCCGCCCATGCGCAGGCCCTCGCCGGCGAACCACTCGATCAAGGTGATGCCCTTCTCCATCTCGCCGAGCGCCTCGGGCAGGATCTTGCCCTGCTCGCGCGTCATCAGGCGGGCCAGCTCCTCCTTGCGCTCGCGCAGCAGCAAAGCGGCCTTCATCAGGATGCGGCCTCGCGCGGGGGCGGTCGTCGCCTTCCAGCCCGGGAACGCGGCCGAAGCGGCGTCGATGGCGCGCAGGACGTCGCTCTTGTCCGCGCCCTTGAGCTTGGCGAGGACCTGGCGGTTGTCGGCCGGGTTCGTGGATATGATCTCGCGGGAGGACGAGCCGTCCACCCATTTCCCGCCGATGAACTGCTTCAAAATCAGGACTTCCGGGGCCGACTTCGTCGCCGTGGTGGTCATGACGGAATTATATCAATTCCTCGACGGGCGGGATGTCGGGTTTTGTGACGGAAAAGAGAACTTTTCTGGAACCCTGTCAGCGGTCGAGCGGTAGGCGCCGCTCGAAGTAGTTCGGGCCGAACAGCGGAGTGAAAGGGCCCTGCCACAGCGGGGTCCTCGGAGCGCCCGCGCCCGGAATTCCCTGTCCGGCCGGGAAAGGCCGGCCGTGCGGCGGGAGGACGTTCGACACGATGTAGATCGGCGGCTCCGGCGCGCGGGCGGGAATCTTGCTAACCCTGAAAATTCGTATGCTGTCGTTCAATTGATTACGGCACGACTCATGGCGGCTGCCGCGTTTCTCGCCTTTTGCGGCGCGACGGCATCGGCGCGCACCGTGGACAGCGACGACGACTCCTCATTCCTCCGCGACGGGCGCTTGTTCCGCTTCGACTATGCCAATGACCTCTTCGCGAGCCGCGACCGTTATTTCACCCAGGGCTACGGCTTCGACTTTTACCATCCCGCTCTGAAGGCGTCGCCGCTGATGCGGCTGCTTCCGGCCCTGCCCGGCGAGAGCGCCTACGGGCTGACGTTCCGGCACTGCGGCTTCACGCCGACGAGCTTGTTTTCGGATGCGCCTCGCCGCGGCGACCGCCCCTTCGCCAGCTATCTTTTTCTCGGACACGTCCGCGTCTCTCGCGACGAGCGGCTCGGCCTGACGCTCACGGCGGAGCTCGACGGGGGCATCCTCGGCCAAGGCGCGGGCGGCAAGTGGATCCAGGTCGGCCTCCATCGCGCGCTCGGAAACCAGTTGCCCCACGGCTGGGACAACCAGATCCGCAACGACGCCGTTCTGAACTTCTCGGGACGCCTCGAAAAGGCCTTGATCTCGAGAGCCTGGTTCGACGGCGGCGCTTTTGTCGATGCCGCGGCGGGAACGCTGTACACCAACGCCGGCCTAGGGCTCAAGGGCCGGCTCGGCGCGCCCGCGAGGAATGGCAAGCGAGCCTATCTGTTCGTCCTCGTCGACGAGAAGGCCGTCGGCTACGACGCCACTTTGCAGGGCGGATTGTTCAACCGTGGAAGCCCCTATACTTTGCGCGCGGCGCAGGTCGAGCGGCTGGTCGCGCGCGGAGACATCGGCTTCGCGCTGGACCGTGGCGGCTGGGTTTTCGTGTTCACGCGCAGCTTCCAGAGCCGCGAGTTCAAAGACGGCCTCGCCCACCAATGGGGCGAGCTGAGCTTCATCAAGAGATTCTGATCAGGGCGCGAACGGCGGCTCGGACAGTGAAACTCCGGGCACCGGCGTCTGTACGCGGTTCTGGCACCGCGCGTCGTCACGTACTGAAAAAAACTTGGCGGGGGTTTCCGGATCGGCGCTCAGGAGAGGGATTTTACCGGCCGGGCTATTGAAGCGCGCTCCG
>JAHFCD010000270.1 GCA_023249695.1 Elusimicrobiota bacterium | reverse complement strand
GACGTTTCAGATCTACGCGCCCTTCCGTTCGATCGTGAAGATGAAGCTCTACACGATCTCCGGCGAGATCGTCCTGGATAAGAACTTCGGCGAGGTCCCGCCGTCCTACCAAGCCGGCGCGGTGACGTACGTCTGGTCGAAGATCAACCAGGCGGGGAACAAGGTCTCGCGAGGCCTTTATTTCGCGGTGATCCGGGTCGAGGAAACGGAGGGCGGCAAGAACATCCTCCAGACGGTCAAAAAGGTGCTGATCCAGTGACCATGAGATACCTCGCCGCCCTGTCGTGTCTCGCCCTGTTCGCGGCGGCCTCCGCGCGCGCCGCCGACTCGAACGCCGGCACCAACGGCGCCAACTTCCTGAAGATCGGCCAGGGGTCCGCCCGCGCGATGTCCCTGGGCGGCGCGTACGTGGCGATCGCGGAAGGCGCCGACGCGATGGCGTGGAATCCGGCCGGCCTCGCCGTGACCCAGCAGCGCGAGCTCGCCTTCTCCTATCTCCGCTACGTCCAGGACGTGGACTCGCCGCTTTACCTCGGCTACGCGCATCCGATGGGCCGCACGACCTGGGGCGCGAACCTCTCCTACATCAGCGTCAGCGGCTTCGATGTCCGCGATGCGCAAGGCGTGCCCCAGCCCAGCGAAGAGGTCGGCGTGCGCGACGGCCTGATGTCGATCGGCATCGCCCGTTCTTTCTGGTACGAGAAGCTTTTCCTCGGCAGCTCCCTGCGCGTCGTGCATGAGGACATCGCCGGCTCGGTCAAGGACACCGTCGTCGGCGACGTCGGCGCGATCCTGAAGCCGAACCCGACCTTGTCGCTCGGCTTCGCGCTGCAGAATTTCGGCGCGAGCGGGGGCAACGTCGCGCGCATCACCCGCGCCGGCGCCGGGGTCCGCCTCGGAGATTTCGTGACGGTCGGCCTCGAGCTGAGCAAGGCGTCGGACAGCGGCTCGCGCATCGGCCTCGGCGGCGAGTTCCAGCTTCCCGAGGAATATCTCGACGTCGGGCAGCTGTCCTTCCGCGTCGGCTACCGCAGCGCCGACAACCTCGGTCAGAGCTCCGACGAAACCCTGAAATCCCTGCGCATGGACCGCGCCAGCAATCTTTCCTTCGGCTTCGGCATGTACACCTCCCAGGCCTTCGGCTACGGCATCTCCCTGGACTACGCTTTCGTTCCTTACGGCGCGCTCGGCACGGTCGACCAGATCTCGGTGAAAATGAAGTTTTAACGATATTTTAATGACCAACGTATTGACACGTTATAGGTCGGGTGTTACACTCAGAAAGGATGAAGACTCGTTCTTTTCGTCGGATCGTAAGAGGAAGGGACGGCCAAACGGCCGTCGAGTACCTGCTCACGACGGTGGCCTTGGTCACGGTCTTCGCGGGGATGTACGGCTTCCTTCAGGGGCAGTTGAAAATACTGTTCACGATCGCGGGCGTGAAGATCTTGTCCACTTATCCAAAATGACGTCGACGGAAAACCTGGTAGGGAGAATACATGCTCATGAAACTGTCTGAAGCAATGCGCGACCTCCGGTCGCGTGCGGTGAATCGCAAGGGTCAGAACACGGTCGAGTATCTCTTGATGCTCACGGTCGTCGTCGGCGTCGTGCTCGTTTCGGGCGCGATGCTCAAGAAGTTCATGCCGACGCTGTTCAATAACATCCAGCAGATGATCACCGGCGCCGCCGGCCAGATGGGCAGCGGCGGCGGTTCCTAAAAAGTCGCCCGGCTCGCCCCGGGTCTCGCGAGGGACCCGGGGCGGACGGGGAGGGGGAAGCTGTGAAAAGGGCCGGAAAAAAGGGCCAGGTCATCGTCGAAATGCTGTTGATCCTGCCCGTGTTCTTGACGATCATCTTCACGATCATGGAGATCGGCTACGTTTCGTTCCAGTTGATCCTTCTGAATCACGCGACGTACGAAGTGGCCCGCATCGGCGGAATGACGACGACGTCCCCTCCGGGCCACAGCTGCGGCAAGCTCGGCGAAATCATGAAAACGATCATCCAGTCGGCGACGGTCTCCTGCGGAACGGAAAAGACGCTGACGGATCCGCAGTCGCAGCAGGACAACTTCGATCTCATCATCACCGGCAGCAACAACATCAAGCTCGTATTTCCGATCAGCAGCGTGCTCCTGGCCAAGCCGAGCGGCACGGGAAAGAGAATGCTCCAAGCCGTCGTCCGGATGCCCATTGAAGCGCCGCTAAAGAAATAGGAATAGAAATACCATGGAAAAGAAAGGCGTTTTGGTCCCGATGCTCCTGGCGATGGGCGCCGCTGTGTTCTATTTGATGGTGCTCAGCAGCAAGGAAAGCGCCCTTCGAGGCGCCTACGAGACCGCCAAGGTTCTTTCCGCCCGCGTCGATATCCCGGAGCGCACGGTCCTTAAAGAGGACATGGTCGAGATTCTCGAGGTGCCGCGCAAGTTCATGCAGCAGGACTCCTTCGAGATCAAGACCCAGGGCGACATGAAGCTCATCGTCAACCTGGTGACGCGCAACCGCGTCCCGAAAGGCAACCAGCTCACGCAGTCGTCTTTGATCTCGCTTTCTCCCGAATCCGGCCTCAGCGTCAAGATTCCGCCCGGCTACCGCGGCGCGATCCTGCCGATCGACCAGGAAATGAAGATCCTGATCAAGCCCGGCGACCGCGTGGACGTGCTGGTGACCTTCGACGCCCTCATGAACGACGGGCGCAAGGAGAAGGTGACCGCGACGATCCTGCAGAACGTGCTCATCATCGCGGTCGGCACCAACCTGGGGCAGGGGATGAACGCCCGCCAATTCAAGAACCTGGGGGACAAGGAGGACAAGACGGCGGCGTTCTCCGAGAAAGCCTCCGTCAGCCTCGCTCTCAACCCGAACGAAGCGCAGTATCTGGCCCTGGCCATCAAGCAGGGCGATACGACGGTGATCATGCGAGGCCTCGGCGACGCCGAGATGCATCCGATGGAGATGGCCAGCTTCCGCAAGCTTTTCCGTTAAGTTCGACCAGACAGAACTGACAGACCGAGACTCGACACCATGAATCGACAACTGTGGACGGCGACGGCGCTCGTTTTCGCGCTAGCAGCGACTGCTTCGGCGCAGCCGGAGGACTCGCTCATCGCCGTGTCCGCGGACATCGTCGAGATCTCGGGTTCCGTGCAGCGTGACATCGGTTTTTCGTGGACTCCGTTCGCGGCCGGCATCGGCTTCGCCGAGAAGACGATCCCGGGGATCTATCGAATCGGCGACTTCGCCCGTCAGACGCAGCTCCAGACCCAGCTTAAAATGCTCGAAACCGAAGGCAAGGCCCAGCTCCTGTCGAACCCCAAAGTGGTGGTTCAGGCCCAATCGCAGGCCAACTTCGTGGTGGGCGGAGAAATCCCCTATCCGTCGGCGAACGGCAACGGCACCGTGACCGCCGACTTCAAGAAATTCGGCGTCATCCTGAACATCGTGCCCGTCATCAATCCGAACAAGAAGGACACGATCCGCGCGGAATTGCAGCTCGAGGTCTCCAACGTCGACTTCTCCAAGCCCGTGCAGGTCGGCAACACGACCGTGCCGTCCATCGTCACGCGCCAGATCCAGACCGCCGTCGAGATCAAGAGCGGCGAGACCCTCGTCATCGGCGGCCTGAAGTCCAGCACCAAGAACGTGGCCAAGACCAAGGTCCCGTTCGTCGGCAGCATCCCGATCCTCGGCCTGCTGTTCACGACGACGACGGTCATCGAGGAGCAGAAGTCCCTGTTCCTCTTCATTACCATGGAGATCGTGAAATGAGAAGGGGAATAGCCCGTGGCTGAGACCCCTCGCCCCGAAACGTCCGCCCCGACCTCTTTAAAAGAGCCGGGGCGCGTCATCGTTTTCACGGGCCCGAAGGAAGGCGTCGGCAAGACGACGACCTGCCTCAACCTCGCGCTCGCCTGGGCCGGCAGCCAGAATCGCAAGGTCGTCATCGTGCACATGGACCCGATGTGCCGCAACGACCTGAGCTACGTGCTGGGGGTGAACCCTCCGACCTTGGCCAGCATGGTCCAGCTCGTCGGCGAGAACCCGACCGGCGGCCTCGGCCGCCTGCTGAAGGGCCGCATCCCGATTTCGCAGTGGGGCGTCGGCCTGCTCCCGCTCGCGGCCAATCGCGCCGAGTTCCAGAAGCTGTCCCCGAACATGGTCGTCAAGATCCTGGGCTCGCTCGCCGAGTCGTACGACCTATTCCTGGACGTCGACCCGTTCTTTCCGATGCAGATCTTCTCGTTCGACCTGGCCGACCTGATCTACTGGGTGTGCCTGCCCCAGCGCTCGCACTTCGAGGCGACCTACTCGCTGTTCAACGAGATCAAGGCCCTGCACTTCTCGCTGGACAAGTTCGAGATCGTCGTCAACCAGGCCAACCTTCCCGGCGCGCTCGCGCCCAAGGAGGTCGACCGCTTCTTCAACGCGATTTCCAAGCGCGTGCTCGCCTACTGCCCGTGGGAGGACCTGATCCCCGAGTACGCGAACACGCAGAA
>JAHFCD010000269.1 GCA_023249695.1 Elusimicrobiota bacterium | reverse complement strand
CGGCGCGCCACGGCGTTCTACCGGAAGGCGCGGGAGTTCCGGCGGGCCTCGGCCTTCCTGGAGACGACGGCGCGGCGCCGGCCCCGGGACATCGCGCCGCGGCTCGAGGGCGCGGAGCTCGCGTTGGAAGCGGGGGAGCCGGAGGCGGCGCGCGAGGCCCTGCTCCGGGCGGAGGCGCTGCGGCCCGACGCCGCCGCGCTCATGAGGATCGCGGCCGTCTACGGCGAATTGAAGGATTACGCGCGGGCCTTCGACCTCAGCGGGCCGCTGGTGCGCGGCCTTCCTCGGGACCCGCAGGCCTGGATCATGCGCGCCGAATTCGCGGCGCGGACGGGGCGGCGGAACGAGTCGCTCGCGGCCCTGGCGCGCGTCGAGTCCTTGCCCGGCGCGACCGAGGAGCAGCAGCGGCGCGCGATGACCCTCTCCCGGGAATTGAAGGAGCTCCGCCCGGCCGCGGCCTTCCTCGACGCGCTGATCCGGCGCCGGCCTCTCGACGCCGGCCTCCGGCTCGAGCGGGCGGAGCTCGCGATGGAACGGGGCGAGCCGGGAGCGGCGCGGGAGTCCCTCGCGCGCGCCGACGCGTTGAAGCCCGGAGCCGGACCGCTCCTGCGCATCGCGGTGCTCGAGGGCCGGCTGAAGGAATACCGAAAGGCTTTCGCGCGGACGGGCTCGCTCGCGGCCGCTTTTCCCGGGGACCCCCGGGTTTGGCTTTTGCGCGCGGAGTGCGCGGCGCAATCGGGCGAGCGGGGGGCGGCGCTCGGCGCGTTGGCGCGCGCCGAGGCTCTGGCCTTGGACGACGCCCAGCTTCGCGAGGCCGCCGCCCTGCACCGGACGTTGAAAAACCCCCGGCGCGCCGCCGTCCTGCTCGATCGGGTCCTAGCCCGCGCCCCGGCGGACGCCGAGCTGCTCCTCGGCCGCGCCGAGCTCGCCGTGGAGGAGGGCCGGCGGAGCGACGCGCTCGACGCGTTGGCGCGGTTCGCGCCCTTGCCCGACGCGACCGCGGAGCGTCGTCGTCGCGTCCTGATCCTCTATCGTAAAATAAACGAGCCCGGACGCGCGTCGTCGTACTTGGAGGCGCTGGCCGAACGCCGCCCCGTCGACGCCGGTCTGCGCCTGGACCAAGCGGAGCTCGCGCTGGAAGCGGGCGAGACGGACGCGGCGCGCCGGGCCCTGGCGAGCGCCGAGGAGAGGACGCCGGACGCGGCCGCGCGGATGAGAATGGCCGTCGTCTACGGAGGTCTGAAGGAATTCCGCAAGGCCTTCGCGCTCTCCGGATCCTTGATGAAAATATATTCCGGCGACCCGGAGTTCTGGATCGTGCGCGCCGAGCTCGCGGCGGGCGCGGGGGAGCGGAGCGCGGCGCTCGAGTCGCTGGCGCGCGCCGAGGCCCTGCACCCGGACGACGCGGGCCGCGACGACGAGCAGCGGCGGCGCATCGCGCTCGTCTACCAGGGCCTCAACGAGTACGACCGCGCCCTTGAGATTCTGGGCCGCCTCGCGCGGAAGCACCCGGCCGCCGCCTCGTTCCTCAGCGACAAGGCCTTGTGCGAGCACCTGAAGGGGGCGGAGGGCGCCGCGCTCGACGACCTGCGCGCCGCGATCCGCCTCGAGCCGAAGTTCCTGCCCGCGTACCTGACCTTGGGCGCCATCCACACCCAAGGCGGGCGATTGTCGCAGGCGCGGACGGTTTATGACGAGGCGTTGTCAAAAACCTCGGACGCCGACCCGCTGCGCGCGGCCGTTCGCTCGGCGCGCCGCGGCCTTGCCGAGAGGGGCGCGCCGTCCTCGCGCCCGTGATTTGATATTCTCGTTGAAATGGGCAAGCGCATCGTCGTCAAGGTCGGTTCCGGCGTCCTCTCCGGAGGGGGCGACGGCCTCGACGCGGCGGTCCTCCGCAGGCTCGCCGGCGAGATCGCGCGCGCGCGCGCGGCGGGCGACGAGATCCTCGTTGTCTCCTCGGGCGCCATCCTTGCGGGCCGGGAGCGGCTCAAGCTCAAGGGCCGCCCCAGCGTTCAGCTCAAGCAGGCCGCGGCCGCCGTCGGCCAAAGCCGGCTCATGCGCGCCTGGGAGGCGGCTTTCGCCCGTCCCCGGATCACGGTGGCCCAGGTCCTGCTTTCCGGCGACGATCTCCACCACCGCGAACGCTACCTGAACGCCCGGAACACTTTGCTGACGCTCCTTCGTCTCGGCGTCGTGCCGATCGTCAACGAGAACGACACGGTCGCCGTCGAGGAGATCAAGTTCGGCGACAACGACGGGCTGTCCGCGCTCGTGGCGGGCCTCGTGGACGCGAACCTCCTGGTCCTGCTCACCGATCAGGACGGCCTTTACACGGATGATCCGCGCTCCAACCCCGAGGCGCGCCTGATTCCGGAGGTTCGCGCCGGAGCGGAGCCCGCGCGCACCGGCAAGGCCGGGCCGTGGGGCACCGGTGGGATGGAGTCGAAGGTCCGCGCCGCGCGGCAGGCCGCCGAGGGAGGGGTGCTCGCGGTCGTCGCCAACGGCGCTAAGGCGGGGACCCTGTCGGCGGTCCTGGCCGGCGACGGCGTCGGGACCCGCTTCGTGCCCGAGGAGAAACCGCTCGCCAAGCGCCGGCAGTGGCTCGCCTTCGCCTCCCACCCGAAGGGCCGCATCGTCGTGGACGCGGGCGCGCGCGAGGCGCTGACGGCCAAGGGCCGGAGCCTGCTCGCGTCGGGCGTCAAAGGCTTGTCCGGCTCCTTCGAGGCCGGCGACGTCGTCGGCCTCGTCGAGGGAGGCGCCGAGTTCGCGCGCGGCCTGACGAACGTCAGCGCGCGGGATCTCGAGCGGATCAAAGGGCTCAAAACGTCCCAGATCGAAGCGGTGCTCGGTCATAAGCCCGCCGACGAGGTCGTGCAGCATCGGGACAATTTGGCGGTGCTGAAGAAATGAACGTGGAAAAAATGGCGTTCGAGGCGAAGGACGCTTCGCGAGTCCTCGCCAAGGCCTCGACGCCGTTGAAAAACAAGGCCCTGAAGGAAATGGCCAAGGCGCTGCGAAAACGAGCGGGGAAAATATTACGGGCGAACGGCCTCGAGCTCGCGGCGGTGAGACGGACGTCCCGGAGCGCCGCCTTCGTCGAGCGGATGACCTTGACCGGCGAGCGCGTCGAGAATATCGCGCGGGCCCTGGAGCAGGTCGCGAAGCTTCCCGATCCCGTGGGCGGGACGACGGACTTCGCGAAAAGGCCGAACGGATTGACCATTCGAAAGATGAGGGTTCCTCTCGGCGTCGTGGCGATCATCTATGAATCGCGTCCCGGCGTGACCGCCGACGCGGCCGGACTGTGCCTCAAGTCGGGCAACGCGGCGATTCTGCGCGGCGGCAAGGAAACGGTCCGGACCAATCATGTCATCGCGGAGGCGCTGCGCGAGGGCTTGCGGAAGGCGGGCCTGCCGGCGGGCTCGGTGGGCTTCGTGAACGATCCCGACCGCGCGGCGGTGCGCCGGCTGCTGCGGCTCGACGCTCTGATCGATCTCGTCATACCGCGCGGCGGGCCCGAGCTGACGACCGCGGTGCGGCGCGAGTCGATGATCCCGGTGCTGGCGCACGACAAGGGGCTGTGCCACACCTACGTGGACGAGAAGGCGGACCTCGCGATGGCCGTCGCGATCGCGCTCAACGCGAAAGCCGAGCGGCCGGGCGTGTGCAACGCGATGGAAACCCTCCTGGTGCACGAGAAGATCGCTCAGCGCTTCCTGCCGGCGGCGGCGAAGCGCTTCGCGGCCGCCGGAGTCGAGCTGCGGGGCTGCCCCAAAACCAGGAAAATCCTCCCCGGCGTCAAAGCGGCGGCGAAGTCCGACTGGGATACGGAATATCTGGCCCTGATCCTGGCCGTCAAGGTCGTCGCCTCCCTCGACGCGGCGCTCGCGCACATCGCGCGGCACGGCTCGGGCCTGGCCGAAGCCATCGTGACGACGGACGCGAACCGGGCGGCGCGATTCCTGCGCGAGGCCGACGCGGGCGCGGTGTACGTCAACGCGTCCACCCGCTTCACCGACGGCGGGGAGTTCGGCCTGGGCGCGGAGATGGGGATCAGCACCCAGAAGCTTCACGCGCGCGGCCCGGTGGGGCTCGTCGGCCTGACCTGCGAAAAATACGTCGTCAACGGGGACGGGCAGGTGAGATGCTCGACCTGAACGGGAGAACGGCGCTCATCACCGGCGGGGCGGGGGGGCTGGGACTTGCGACCGCGCGCGCCCTCGGACGGGAAGGGATGAAGGTCGCGCTGTGGGATATCAACGGCGAACGAATCGAGAGCTCGATTTCGGCGCTTCGCGCCGACGGCGTAACGGCAAAAGGATGGGCGCTCGATGTGACGGACCCGACGGTCGTGCGCGCGGGGGCCGTTCACGTAGAGCGGGAGCTGGGCAAGGTTTATCTCCTTAACAACAACGCCGGAGTCCATGCTCCCGGAGATTTTCTCAACGCCTCGGACGCGGAAATCAAAAGACAGGTCGACGTGAATCTCAACTCGTACTTCTGGTGCGC
>JAHFCD010000268.1 GCA_023249695.1 Elusimicrobiota bacterium | reverse complement strand
GTAGAGGACCTTGATCTGGTCGGGATTGCTATCGATGCGGTCGCGGCTCAGCGCGACCGCCTTGAAGATGTTCTCGCCGTCGACGAGCGTGACCCGAAAGGTCCGCGCGCGCCCGACGATCTTTATTCCGCGGCTCTCGCCGTCGAGCGCCTTGCCGTTCTGATAGAGCCGGATCTCGTCCACGCCGCCACCCTGATTGACCGCGCTCACGGTGACCTCGAGAGCGTCGCTCATCGCGGAGGTCCCGTCGGCTGGCGCCGTGATCTTGACCAGCGGCGGAAGCGCGAATCCCTGCGCCAGGCTCTTGGGGCCTTCGATCTTGTCTCCGGACAGTACGCGCGCCAAGAGGCCGGGGACGTAATAGCCTTCCGAGAACGCCTCGAGCGGGAAGGACTGCAGGCCCACCGTCCAGCGGATGCTCTTCAGCCCGTCCGCGGACCCGTCGAAGTAGCCCTCCGGCGTCACGACCACCCAGCCGGCGCCCACGGAGATCAACCTCACCAACTCGCGGTGCGACGCCAGGTCCCAGATGCGGATGGAGCCCTCGTCGCCGCCGGTGGCCAGCCTCTTGCTGTCCGGAAAGAAGTCCAGGGCCCAGACGGCGCCCGTGTGCCCCGGGAAATTCCAAAGGAACTTGCCGGTCTCGACGTCCCAAAGGAGCGGTTCGCTATGGCTTGTGGCCAGCATGCGGCCGTCCGGAGAGAAGCGCATCACCAGGACCCCGGGGGTCATCAGCTCGTTGAGAACCTCCCCGGTGGACATGTCCCAGCGCTTGACGACGCCGCTGTTCGCGGTGGCCAAGGAGCGGCCGTCCGGGCTTATGGCGACGCCGTCGCCGATGACGGAGGGCAACCTCTTGAGCTTCTCGCCCGTGGCGGTGTCCCAGAATTCGGCCCACGCCGTGTCCGTGACCAGGATCTTGCCGTCGGGGCTTAGCGCCACCGAAGTGACGATGCTGTCCGCCTTGAAGGTTCGCAACTCCGCGCCCGTCGTCACGTTCCAAAGCTTGGCGGTTTGGTCCGAGCTAGCGGTGGCAAGCATCGAACCGTCCTTGGACACGGCAAGCGCTTTCACGCCGCTCGTATGGCCCTTGAACAAGGCCGCATAACGGCCGCCCGGAAGCTCCCACCGCATGGCCGTGTTGTCCTCGCTGCCGGCGATCAGCGATTTTGAGTCCGGCGTGAAGGCCAGCGAGGTCACCGCGAAATTGTGCGTGGTCAACGGCGCCTGCCGCTCGCCGGCCTGCAAATCCCACACGTAGGTGTCCTTTAGCCCGCGTCCCGCGGACGCCAAGAACCGGCCGTCGGGGCTGACCGCGACCGCCTGGACGGCCGCCGAGCGTCCTTCGAAGCGGTGAAGTTCCGCGCCCGTGGCGATGTCCCAGATGGAGGCGGTACCTTCCGAGCCGGCGGTGGCGAATGTCTTTCCCTCAGGGCTCAGCGCCACCGAAGTGAAATAGCTTCCCGCGCTGGGGTTAAGGGGGGTCCCCTTGAAAGTCCTGATGCGCGCGCCCGTGTCCAGGTCCCAGAGCTGCGCGCAGGTGTAGTAGTGCCCGGTGACGAGCGTCTTGCCGTCGCGGCTGGGCGCCAGCGACATGACGCTGTTCAGGTCCGAGCCGCCGTCGAGTGTCATGATATTCTTGCCGGTCGCCAAATCCCAAACGCCGACCTCGGTGCCGTAGGCGGCGAACACGCGCTTGCCGTCTGCGCTCACGGCGACGGCGCGCACCTCTTTGTCCGAGAAGACCCTGAGCCGCTTTCCTGTGGCGGCGTCCCATAGCCAGGCCCCGTCCTCGGCGCCCGTGACGACGAACCGGCCGTCATGGCTGAGCGCCACCGCGTTCATGTATTTCTGGTGGCCCCGGAAAGTCCGCACCGCTCGCCGCAGGGGCAAGCTCCAGAGAATGGCGATGTTGTCGTAGCCCCCCGAGAGCAAGGACTTGCCGTCCGCGGAGAAGACGACGGAGCGCAAGGGGCCGGTGTGCCCTGTGAAGATCCGCAGGCATTTCCCCGTGGCCACTTCCCACACCCGGACCGAGTAGTCAGAGCTTGCCGTGGCCATCGTCTTACCGTCGGGACTGAAAACGACCGATTTCACCGCGCCGGTGTTGCCCCGGAACGCCCGCAGCTCCGCGCCTGTGGCCAGGTCCCAGAGCTTGGCCGTGTTGTCGCCATTGCCCGTGAGCAGGAATTTTCCGTCGGGGCTGATGGCGACGGAAAACATGGTGCTGGTGTGACCCATCTGCAGCACCATCTCGGGCTTCGTTTTTTCGGGCGGCGCGGAGGGGGCGGCTGCCGAAGCCGCGGCGGCCAGCGCCAGACCGCACGCGGTCGCGGCAAAAAGATTTCTCATTGGACGTATGATATGTAAATCATTGTGGGCCTTGACATCGAACATCCGTTCGATTAAACTGGTGGCATGGCGTTTCCGCCGCATCCCATCCTCGCCGAAGCCGCCCTCGCCGGAACAAAGTCCCTTCGCCCTTTGCTCCCGGACGGGCGTCTCCTGCCCGGGCGCTACGTGGTGTCCGGGCCGGGGGACGTGGCGGGCCGCTTCCTGACGACGCTGTGCCCCGCGCTCCTCGCCGGCGCCCGCGTGCTTTGGCTCGACGCGGGCAGCGCGTTCAACGCGTACGGCGCGGGCTACGCGACGCGCTGCCTGGGCGCCGACGCCCGCGCGGCGCTGGCGAACGTGCAGCTGGCGCGGCCGTTCAACTTGTACCAGCTCGAGACGATGGTCAAGGTGAAGGTCCCCGAGCGCTGGCGCGGGGAGCCCATCGTGATCGCCGACCCGATGCCGCTGTTCTACGACGCCGACGTGCCCGCCGCCGCCGCGCGCCGCGTGCTGACGCGCGTGCTGGAGGGGATGGCGCTGCTCCCCGCGACGTGGATCGTGCTCGCCGCGGATCGCGCGGCGCCCGAAGGGCGCTCCGGCTGGGAAGAAGAATGGAGCCGCCACGCGAAAGGCGCAATGAGGTTTTATGGGACGAACTTTGCCGACGATCGTGCAGACGCTCCAGGCGGAGGAAGCCGCCTGGAAGCTCTTTAGGAGGGCGCTGCGAAAGGAGGACCAGGAGGCGTTCGACGCGCTCTGGCGCTTCGCGCGCTACCATGCGGCCCCCGCCTCCATGGCGAGCCGTCCGATGCCGTTTGAGGCGGCGATCATGGCGATGCTCGTCGCCCTCGAGCGGCAGTTGATCGAGCTGGAAAAAACAAAAGCGAATGGAAAAAACGGAGGGGTGGCTCTTTGACGCGTATCCCGAGCCCGAGGGCATGCGCGTCTGGCTCATCGAGCGCGGCGGCCGCCGGCGCTCCGTGCTCGATCCGTGGCGCCCGGCCTTCCGCGTCGGCGGCGATCCCGCCGAGCTGAAGCGCGCCTTGCTCCTGCTCGCGCGCCTGCCTTATCGCGCCGAGACGGGCTGGGTCGAGAAGCGGGAGCTGTTCTCCGGCGTTCGCCTGCGCGTGCTCGAGGTGCGCGTGCCCGTCCTCGAGCGCGATCCTCTCGTGAAGCGGCTCGCGGCCATGGAGATCCCGCTCTACGACGGGGACATGCACCTGGTCCAGACCTATCACTACGACCGCGGCCATTTCCCGCTCGCGCTGGGGCGCTTCACGATCGACGGCGAAACGCTCGCCGCCTTCGAGCTGCTCGACGATGCCTGGTCCGTCGACTATGAGCTCCCGTCGCTGCGCTTCCTCCATCTCGCCTGGGCGCCGTCCGAGATCGCGGGACGGCTCGACCCCAGCCACTCGTCGCTGCGCCGCCTGACGCTGTCGATGGACGGCCGGACCTCCGAGCTGGAGGGCGGGGTCGCGCAGCAGCTCGAGACGCTCGCGCGCCGCCTGCGCGCCGCGGACCCCGACGTGATCACGACCGATTGGGGCGACAGCGTTCTGATCCCCGAGCTCGACGCACTCGCGCGCGAGCATCGCGTTGCGCTCGACTTTTCCCGCGATCCGGAGCGGAGCATCGCGGGCAAGAAGGAGCGGACCTTCCTCAGCTACGGCCGCGCCGTCTACCAGGGCGGCGCGCGATATTTCTTCGGCCGCTGGCATCTCGACGTCAAGAACAGCTTCATGCTGAAGGAAACCGATACCGCGGGCCTCTTCGAGATCGCGCGCATCGCGAAGATCCCGGTCCAGCGCGCGGCTCGCTGCACGATCGGCACGAGCCTGAGCTCGATGCAGATGGCGTGGGCGTGGACCAACGGCGTGCTGATACCGATGGAGAAGCAGCAGGCCGAGGACTTCCGCCCGGCGGGGGACCTGCTCATCGCCGACAAAGGGGGGCTCGTCTACGAGCCCGAGGTGGGCTGGCACCGGAACGTGGCCGAGTACGACTTCACGTCGATGTATCCGGAGATGATGGTGCGGCGCAATATCTCCCCGGAAACGGTCAACTGCCCGTGCTGCCCGGAGAACTTCGTCCCCGAGATCGGCCACCGGCTTTGCTCCCGGCGCCGCGGCCTCGTGCCTTCGGTGCTCGAGCCCATCCTGCTCAAGCGCGCGAAATATAAA
>JAHFCD010000267.1 GCA_023249695.1 Elusimicrobiota bacterium | reverse complement strand
AATGATGAAGACGGGGAGGAGCGCCACCAGGACCACGGTCAACAGGACATAGGCGATCGTGACCTCGACCAGCACGAACCCCCGGCTCATTGAATGCCGCCCGCCATGTCGAACATCGGGAGCAGCACGGAGATCGCGATGCCGCCGACCATGAGGCCGAGGACCACGATGAACAGGGGCTCGAGCGCCGAGAAGATGTTCCTGACGGCGGAGTCGGTCTCCGCCTCGTAGAAAAGAGCCACGCGGTTGATCACCTCGGGCAAGGTCCCGGTCTTCTCGCCGGTCGTGATCATGCCGATGACGACCTTGGGGATGTAGGGGCTCTGGGACAGGGACACGGACAAGATCTTGCCTTCGCGGACCTCCTTGCCCACCTTCTCGAGGAGATCCTGGAACACCCGGTTGCCGGCGGCGGACTTCGCGAGGTCGAGCGAGAGGAGGATCGTGATCCCGCTTTCCAGCAGCGAGCCCAAGGTGCGCAGCACGCGCGTCAGGACGATGTTGCGGATCAACGTCCCGATCAGGGGCAGGCGCAGCAGGATCGTGTCCACGGTCTGGGCGTGCCGGGGGCTCTTGAGCCACGCGCGAAACGCGAACCAGGCCGCCGCGGCGGCCAGCAGGAACAGGTACCACGAGTGCCGCAGGACGTCGCCGCAATACAGCAGGATCCGCGTCGGCAGCGGCAAGGTGATGTTGAGCTGCACGAAAATCTCGGCGAAGGTCGGCAGGACGAAGGCCACCAGGAAGGTCAGGACCGCCATGGCCGTCAGGATCACGATCACGGGATAGACGAGCGCCGACTGGATCTTCGCGTTGAGCTTGACGTTGAAGTCGAGGTGCGCCGCGAGGCGCTCGAGCATGACGTCCAGGTCGCCGCTGGCCTCGCCGGCGGCCAGCAGGCTGACGTAGATCGTGTCGAAGGTCTCGGGATGGGCCGCGAAGGCCTTCGAGAGCGGCGTGCCCTCGCTGACCCGGCGGCCGATGTCCTTGAGCACCGCGCCGAAGGCGGGGCTGGGGGCCTGGTCGCCCAGGATCTCCAGCGACTCCAGGATGGGAAGGGCCGAACGCACCATGATGGATAGCTGGGCGGTGCAGAAGGTCACGTCCTTCAGGCTGATCTTGGGCTTGGGACGCAGCGCGCGCAGGCGCGCCAGGAGCCGGCCCGCGACCTGCGAGCGCGGCTCGCCGCCGCCGCCGAGCTCGACGGTCTCCATGAGGAACAGGCCCTGATCCTGAAGAATCCGGCCCAGGCTCACCGCGTCCTGCGCGCTCGAGACGCCGCTGATGAACTTGCCCTGTCCGTCCACCGCCTTGAATTCGTATTCGGGCATCAGCCGTCCACCTGCTCCCGCGTCACGCGCAGGACCTCGTCGAGCGAGGTCTCGCCGCGGAACGCCTTCTCGATCGCCGCCTGGCGCATCGTCTTGAGCCCTTCCAGATTGGCGGCCGCCCGCAGGTCGTCGAGCGAGGCCTTGCGCACGATCATCTCGCGCACCGCGCGGGTAACGGACATCCATTCATGGATCGGGATGCGGCCCGCGTAGCCGGTCTGGAAGCAGGTCTCGCAGCCCGTCGGCTCGCAGTAGCCGTCGCCCGGAGGGACCGCGAAGCCCAGCTCCTTGGCCTGGAGCTCGGAGACCGGCCGCGGCTGCTTGCAGCGCTCGCACAAGCGCCGGAGGAGCCGCTGCGCCAGGACGCCGCGCAGGGCGGCGGCGATCATGAACGGCTCGACGTTCATGTTGAAGAGGCGGTGCACGCTCGCCACCGAGTCGTTGGTGTGCAAGGTGCTGAAGACCAAGTGGCCCGTGATCGAGGCCTGCAGCGCGATCTCGGCGGTCTCGAGGTCGCGGATCTCGCCGACGAGGATGATGTTCGGGTCCTGGCGCAGGATCGCGCGCAGGCCGGTGGCGAAGTTCAGCCCGATCTTGGCGAACGCCTCCATCTGGTTGATCCGGTCGATCTGGTACTCGACGGGATCCTCGAGCGTCACGATGTTGCGGTCGGGGCGGTTGAGCTCGGTGAGCGCGGCGTACAAGGTCGTCGTCTTGCCGCTGCCCGTCGGTCCGGTGACGAGGATCAGGCCGTTGGGGCTCTTGATCGCGGCGGCGAAACGCTCCAGCACCGGAAGGTCGATGCCGAGGTCCGTCAGCTTGCGCAGCGACTTGCTCGAGTCGAGCAGGCGCATGACGGTCTTCTCGCCGTGGACGGTGGGCAAGGTCGAGACGCGCACGTCGATGTCGCGTCCGCCGTAGGTGAAGCGGATGTGGCCGTCCTGGGGAAGGCGGGTCTCGGTGATGTCGAGCTTGGCCATGATCTTGATGCGGGCCACGATCGCCGCTTCCATCGTCTTGGGATAGGTCGCGCCGTCGTGCAGCATCCCGTCCACCCGGTAGCGCACGCGCACGAGCTTGCCCGCGGCCTCGATGTGGATGTCGCTCGCGCGCCGGGCGAGGCCCTCCTGGAACAGACCGTTGACGAGGTCGATGACGGTGTCGCCGACCTGCAGGTCGGCGGGCTTGCCCTTGGCGCCTTTGGCGGGGCTCGGAGCCGGCGCGGCCGCCTTGTGGCCGTAGATCTGCTGGATCGCGTCGAAGAGATTGGCCAACGTCGTCATGATCGGCGTGACGTGCAGGCCCGAGAGCCGCGCGACCTCGTCGATGGCGTCCGTGTCGCTGGGGTTGACCATCCCGACGCTCAAGGAATCCTCGGTCCGCATCACCGGCACGATCAAAAGCTTGCGCGCCATCGCCTCGGGGATCAGGCCGGCGACCTCGCGGTCCAGCATTCCCTCGAAGCTCGCGAAATAGGGGATCCCCAGGCGCGCGCTGACCGCCTTGTCGATGTCCTCCTCGGTCGCGAAGCCGAGGGCCACGAGCAGCGCGCCCAGGCGGCGCTGCTCCGGGTTGCTCTGCTTCAGCGCGATCTGGAGCTGCTCGGGCGTGATGACGCCGAGCTCGACGAGTATGTCGCCCATGCGCGGCTTCTTGCTGCGTGAGTTGGCCGATTCCATGTCAGAGGATCCCTTGCGCGATCAGCGCTTCGATGCGGCCGATCAGGTCGGCCGCGTTGAACGGCTTCTTCCAGGTCTCGTCCGCGCCGAGGGCGGCCGCGCGGTCCAAGGTCTCCCGGCCTTTCTGGCCGGAGATGACGATCGTGTAGGGCCGCTTCCCCGCGAGGGACTTCATCGCCTCGAGCACGGCCGCGCCGTCGGTGCCGGGCATCGCGAGGTCGAGCAGGAGCAGGTCCGGGGCGTTCGCGCGAAGCAGGGCCAGGCCCTCGCTCCCGTCCCCCGCGGTCATCACGCGGAAGCCTTTCTTCCGCAGCAGGTGCTGCATGAGGACGGCGAGGGCGGCGTTGTCGTCGCAGATGACGATCATCTTCTTCTCGACCGCCGGATTCTCTTTCATGCTGTTGGATAATATCACTTTGGACGCCCCTCCAAACTCCGCAGGAGAGTGTAGCTCGCCCCCGGAATTTAACAAGGGGGGCGGGGGGGCGGCGTCTCCGGGGCGGGCGGGCGAATTCACCTTTACACAATAAATCATACACCCTCCCGCGGCCAATGACGGAGCGGTCATTCTAATATGAATATTTGGTGACGGCGAGGCGCGAGGGGGCCGCGAGGACGCCGCCGCGCGCCGAAAAACAGTATAATCAGAATCGTAGGAAGGGTGGCCGAGTGGTCGAAGGCGCACGACTGGAAATCGTGTAGGGTTAACAGCCCTCGAGGGTTCGAATCCCTCCTCTTCCGCCATTTTTTGAAATTCAAGCGCCCCCTCCCCCCGCGCTCCGCCGTCGTTCTCGCCGCGTGCGCGCTGCTCGTGCTGGCCTTCGCGCCGGCGCAATACTTCGGGCGCCAGCAGGACGACGTGCTGTACCTGATCGGCGCGCGCGCCCTCGCGATGGGCCGCTACTGCCTGCTCACCTCCCCCGGCTGCCCGCCGCTGACGATGATCAATCCCGCCTGGCCCGCCTTGCTCTCGCCGCTCGCCCTGCTCACCGAGCGCGCGGGCCCCTTTCAGGCCGCCTCCGCCTTGGTCCTCGCGCTGGTCCCCGCGGCGCTGTGGGCCTGGCTGCGGCGGCGGACCGACGAGACGACCGCGCTGCTCGCCGCCGGGCTGTTCGCGTCGTCCCCGCTCGTCCTGTCGCAGTCCGGCGTCGTGATGTCCGAGGCCCCGTTCACGCTCGCCCTGCTCGCGATGCTCGCCGCGTCCGAATCGGCGCGCGCCCTGCCCGCCGGCCTCGCCGCCGCGGCCTTGCTTCTGACGCGCACCGCCGGCGTCGCGGCCCTGCCCGCGCTGGCCGTTTTCCTCAAGAAGCGAAAGCCGCGGGAGGGCGCGCTCGCGCTCCTCCCTCCGCTCCTCGCCTTCGGAGCCTGGTCGGCCTGGTCGTGGTCGAAGATCCATGCCGTCGACAAATTCAGCATGTTCTCGCTCACCTACGGGGCCGCGCCGCAGGCCAAGCTCGCGCGCGTCGCCGCCTCCAACGCCCGGTACTACGCCGCCGAATGGGGCGGCGCCTTCCTAC
>JAHFCD010000266.1 GCA_023249695.1 Elusimicrobiota bacterium | reverse complement strand
CAAGGGCTCGAAGGCGGGCAAGGCCTCGCTCGAGAAGAACCTCGAGGGCTGGCTGCCGCGCATGGCCAAGGCCGACAGCCGCGTGTATTTCTATTTCTCCGGCCACGGCGCTCCCGACGTGAAGACCGGCCAGGCGTATCTCGTGCCGTGGGACGGCGACCCGAATTTCCTCGAGGCGACCGCGTATCCCGTCGCCAAGCTCTATAAAAAGCTCGGAGAGCTTCCCGCCAAGCAGGTGCTCGTCGCGATGGACTCCTGCTTCTCCGGCGCGGGCGGACGCTCGGTGCTCGCCTCCGGCGCGCGGCCGCTCGTCGGCAGGATCGACACGGGCGCGGTTCCCGCGAAGCTCACCGTGCTCGCCGCGTCCGGCGCGAGCGAGATCTCCGGTTCGCTCGACGCCCAAGGCCACGGCGCGTTCACCTATTTCCTGCTCGAGGGCATGAACTCGGGCAAAACGACGCCGAAGGCCCTCAACGAGTACCTGACGCCGCGAGTCCAGGACGAGGCTCGCCGGCTCAACCGCGACCAGACGCCCCAGCTGCAGGGCGACGGCGCGTGGTCCCTCCGCTAGCTTAGCGCTTCGCTTCTTTCGCCGCGAGCCGCGCCAGGCGCGCGATGCGCCGATCGTGCGACGGGTGCGCGCTGAAGGTGCGCTTGATCGAGTCCCAGGCCATGATCGCGCGGCGCTTCCAGCCGTTCTCCGAGGCGAACGCCTTCCCCGACAAGGCCGAGGCCGCGCGCGACGGATTCTCCGAGTCCTCGACGAAAAAGCGGGCGAGCGGGCCGGCGCCCTCGGGCTTGGAGGCGGCGTACTGGTCGGCGAGATATTCCGAGCGCTGGAGCGAGGCCGGAAACAGCAGGATGGAGGCGGCCGCGATCGTCCCGAGCAAAAGCCCTTCGAGCGGGCCTTTGCCGTCCATGCCCATCAACCCGATCATGATCGGGAGCGGGGCCAGGAACATGTTGACGATCTGCCAGGGCATGTCGTGGTGGCGCTCGTGCGCGAACTCATGGCGCAGGATGGCTTCCCTCTCCCGCGCGGGCAGCGACTCGAAGGCCTTCGTGAAGCGGATCTCGTAGCCGTCGGCGTCGCGGGCGCCGACCTGGGCCTGGACCTTGTCGCCGGGGATGACCTTCACGCGCGCGGGCGCCGCGACCTTCGCCTCGACGGCGAGGCGCGCGATCATCGCCGTCGTTTCAGGAGAAGGGCGGACCGCCTCGCCCTCGAGCCCGGCGCCCGTCACGGCGGACTGCGAGGCGCCGTAGAAGAAGAGCCCCACGACGGACAGCATCGGCGACATGATCGCGCCGACGATCATCGGGCCGAGATGCTCGAACGGCGCGTTCAGGCCGTCGGCCGCCGCGGTCAGGCCGCCGTAGGCGAGCACAACCTTGGTTTTTTCGAGCCACGGCCGCGGCGCCGCGACGCGGCCCAGAGCGGCGATCTGACGGTCGAGGTCCGCGGGTCCGGCGTAAACCGGCGCGCCCGCGTCGCTCGCGGCGGAGCCGTCGAAGAGCTCGGCGGCTTCCGCCTTCCGCGCTTCGGCCGGCCGCTCCGGCGACGAGGGCGCGGGCGTGATCGTCGCCGCGATAGCCGCCGGCACGATCGCGACCGAGCCATAAGGCGAGGTAGCGGCTCTTCCACTCGCCGCAAGAAGAGGGGCCGGCGCGGGAAGAACGGGGAAGGACGCGATCAGAGGCGCGAGCGCCGGCGCGGCGAACGACGGGGCGATCAAGGCGGCGGGCACCGGCGCCGAGAAAACGGGAGCGCCGATCGGGGCCGGGAGCGTCACCCGGACGACTTGCGCCATGGCCGGGGCCGGGACGGCGACCAGCGCCGCCAGGACCAAGGCCAGGAATTCGCGCGGAAACCTCATCCTCGAAGTATGCCCCCGGCATCGTCCGGCGTTCAGGTCCGAAAGGCCCTTAAAGGCGCCGCCGAAGGTCCTAGCGAAACCCCGCCTTGCGGCCGGGACTCCCCATTGCTCGGTCCTCGACCGAGCGGTCGCCCTCGCACGGGAATCTCCCGTCATCTCAGAGCTGGTCGGCCCATGCACAATCCGGGTCAAGGAGGGTTGGCTCCATGTTCACGGGGTTTCGGGCGGCGGAAGGGAGACAGGTTTATCTCAAGATAATCGAACGAGGATATCTCTATTTGAACGGCATGGCGCCTTCGGCGCCATGCTGTTCAAGATTCAGATTGGAGCTTGGCGCAACTGTTCCCGGGAAGAGTTGATCCTCGACAGCTTAAAACCCCGTGAACTTGGAGGTTACGGGACTTGTCTTTTTTGTCGAGACGGGTTATATAAGGAGAGCATGGCCTCTCTGCCGATTTATTGGAACCGCTGCGAAGGAGACGTCTGGGGCGAGCTCTACGCGGTCAACCTCAACGATCCGCACTTCGACAATCTCGAGGGCGTGTACATGGTCTGGCTCGGAGGCAGCAAGCCCGCCGCGATCTGCGCGGGCTCCGGGCTGATCCGGGAGAAGCTCGCCGAGCGCCGCGCGGCGCCCGAGCTCCTGGCCCTGCGCGAGCAATCCCTCCTCGTCACTTGGGCCAAGGTGGACTCGATCGGGCGTAAAGGCGTCGAGCGCTGGATGCTCGAGCACCTGAAGCCGAAGGTTCCGAGCAGAATTCCCGACGCCTTGCCCATCGAGGTCAACCTTCCCGGCCGCCCGGGCCAGGCCGCGCCGGACGCGGGCGAAGGGCCCAACCAGCGTTTCCAGGACCTAAGCTCGTTCGACGCGCCGCCTCCACCTCCGCCTTCGCCCCGCTCGGCGGGCCTCGCCATCGCCGCGGCCCCGCCTCCGCCGCCTCCTCCCCCGCCCAAGGCGGCGGCTCCGATCGCCGAGCTCGCGCGTCCGTCGCTTCAGGGCGAGTTCGCCGAGCTGACCAAAAAGGCGAAGGGCGAGAAGCTCGCGTCCGACGCCGTGCAGTTGATCCTGCGCGAGGCGATGTATCTCGGCGCTTCGGACGTCCATCTCGAGCCCCAGGAGAGGTCTCTGCGCGTCCGCTTTCGCCTGGACGGGCTCCTCGAGGAGATGCTCCACATCCCGGGCTTATTGAATCTGCGCGTGGTCTCGCATGTCCGCGTGATGTGCGGCCTCGAGACGGAGCGGGAGGCCGGCGAGAGCAAGCCGGAAGACGCGCGCGCGTCGGTCGCGTTGGACGGGGTCGAGACAGACCTTCGTTTGTCCACCTTCCCGACGGCGTACGGCGACACGGCGGTGCTGCGTCTGATTCCGCGCGAAGCCGGGGTCATGGGTCTCGACGACCTCGGCCTCGAGCCGAGGACCGCCGACGCCCTGCGCGCGCTGATTTCCCGCCCCCAAGGACTGATTCTCGCGGCCGGCCCCGCCGGCTGCGGCAAGACCACGACGTTGTACGCTTTGCTCCAGAGGATCAACACCCCGGGGCGCAACATCGTCACGCTCGAAGACCCGATCGAGAAAAAGATTCCCGGCGTCAATCAAGGCCAGATCTCCCCCAAGGCGGGGTTCGGATTCGCCGAAGGGCTCCGCGCGATCCTCCGCCAGGATCCCAACGTCATCATGCTCGGGGACGTTCACGACCGGGAAACGGCCGAGAACGCGGTCGCGGCCGCGTTGACGGGGCGACTGGTCTTCCTGCCGCTGCTCGCGGCGGCCGCGCTCGGCGCGATCGCGCGCCTGATCGACATGGGGCTCGATCCGCATCTGGTCGCCTCGGCGCTGACCGCCGTCTCCGCCCAGCGCCTGGCCCGGAAACTTTGCCCGGACTGCGTCAAATCCTACGAACCGACCCCCGCCGAGGCGGCGGAGGTCGAGAGCCGCGTGAAAAACGGCGGCTGCCATCCGCCCGCCGGATGGATGAAGAGCCTGAAGCGCGGCGCGGGCTGCCCGTCCTGCCGGCAGAGCGGCTACCGAGGGCGGGTCTTGCTGTTCGAGTTCGTCCCGATCACGCCGGCGTTGCGCGAGCTGATCTTGAAGAAGGCGCCCCTCGACGAGCTGCGCGCGGCGTCCCTCGCCGACGGCGGGGTGCCCCTGTTTTCCGACGGCCTGCGCAAGGCCGCCGAGGGCCTCACCTCGCTCTCCGAGGTCCTGCGCGTCGTGGATTCTGCGGCCTAGTCCCCCCGGCCCAAAACCCGTAGGCCCCCTGCTCGGACGTCTCCTCCCCGTTCGGCCCATACGGAACGTGAGGCGACCTTCATAAAATCGGGGCGAATGAAACGCTCCCTCTCCTCCTGTCTCGCCGCTCTCATCATCCTCTCCACGCCGGGCCTGGCCCCGTATCAGGCCCTCGCCCAAAACCTCGGCGCCCGGCCCGTCGGCCGCGCCGAGTTCATGCCGAGGCTGACCGCCCCGGCCGCGGTCCCCGGCCTCGGCGCGCCCTCCTTCGCGCCCTCCTTGACGAGCGGCCCGTCGCTGAGCGCCCCGTCCCTCGCTCCTCGCGCCGCTCTCGCCGCCTCCGCCGTCCCGACGGCCGTCGCGCCGGCGCTGACGCCCGCGGCGCTCGTCCCCGTCGCCGCGATTGCCGCGGCGGCGCCGG
>JAHFCD010000265.1:2510-4532 GCA_023249695.1 Elusimicrobiota bacterium | reverse complement strand
AATGACATTGCCTCACCTCGCGCTGGCCTGGGTGCTGCGCCGCCCCGAGGTCGCCTCGGCGATCATCGGCGCGAGCCGGCCCGAGCAGGTGGCGGAGAACGCGGCGGCCTCGGGCAAGACGCACGCGCCGGACGTCGTGAGCGCCATCGACGCCGCCGTCGCTTGACCCGGATATCGTAGAATCCCGGGCCATGCACACCACGGCCGAGTATTACCAGAGCATCCTCGACAACCTCACGGGCGGTTTCCTGTCCGTGAGCCTCGAAGGGGTAGTCGTGTACATCAACCCGACGGCCGGGAAGATCCTGCACCTCAAGGACCTCGGCGTGCTGATCGGCCAGGATTACGCGGCGGCCCTCGGCGCTTTCCCGGCGTTGTGCGAGGTGGTCCGCGACGCGCTGGCGACCCATAAGACCGTGCACCGCGCGGAGGTCTCCGTGCTGCACGGCGACGCGCCGCTGATCATCGGCTACAGCACCTTGCAGGTCAAGAACCGCGCGGGGGAATACCTGGGCCTGGGCATCATCTTCCAGGACCTGACCTTCGTCCAGCGCAAGAAGCCTTAGGGCTTCTTCGGCAGGGCGCAGGCGGCGGCGTAGCAGCGCGAGAGGACCATGCTCGCGAGCGTCCACGCGATCGCGGCGTCCACGACGTACATCGCCGTGAAGGGCAGCGGGAACTTCCACCACACCCAGTTGGGCAGCGCGCCGAGCACGCCGACGCACAGGCCGAAGAAAAATCCGTACAGCGCCGAATCCTTCAGCGTAAGACCGGGGATTTTCCCCAGGATCCACGTCCAAAAGAACGCGCCGATCATCTGCACGAGAAGCCCCAACGCCATGGCGCTTCCCATCGAGCCCCAGCCCCTCTTGTCGTAAGAAATAAAGACAAAGGGATCCGTGGGCGCGAGCTGGCCCGTCTTGTCGTTGGCGAGGATGTAGATCCCCGACTTCGGCGCGCCCGCTTCCAGGATGTTCACGAGCGCCGCGGGATCGCCGAACGACGAGATCGTTTTACCGTGAAAGGGCAACGCCATCCACGAGACCGAGCTCCACGCGAACGCGATCAAGCCTCCGGCGACGGCCCCTTTCCACGGCGACAGGCAGCGATGTTCCATGCGGCGACTCTACCAACTACGCCGGGAGCGCGTCGAGCAGGTCCGCGAGGAAGGCGGCGTGATCCCAGGCCTTGATGTCGATCGACAGCCCCAAGCGGACGACGACGAGGCGGCGCGAGGGGATGATCGTCAGGCATTGGCCCTCGTGGCCGAGGGCGTGGAAGGCGTCGGCCGGAATCCGCGCCGCCGCGGGCGTGCCGTCGCCCAGCTCCTTCGACAGCTTGAGCCACCAATGCGCGCCGTACTTGCCGTCGGGCGCCTGCGGCGTCGCGCTCGCGGCGAAGCGGGCCCACCCGTCCGGCAGCAAGTCCCTCCCGTCGTTCGCGTAGAGCAGCCCGAACCGCGCCCAGTCGCGCGCGGTCGCGAACAGGTAGGACGACCCGACGAAGGTGCCGCCGGCGTCGGGCTCGAACACCGCGCTCGTCATGCCGAGGGGCTCGAACAAGGCCCGGCGCGGCCAGGACAGATAATCCGCTTCCCCGACGGCTCGGCGCGCGATCAAGGACAGGATGTTCGTGGTCCCGCTCGAGTATTTCCAGCGCGTCGCGGGCGGGTGCTCGAGCGGGCGCGACGCGGCGAAGCCCGCAGCGTCCTGGGCGTCGTAGAGCATGCGGGTCACGTCGGACTGGGTGTCGGAGTAAACCTCCGAGAAGCGCAGGCCGCTGCGCATGCGCAGCAGATCCTCGAGCGTGATCTCTCCGCGCGGGTCGCCGGGCGCGCTCCACTCCGGGAGCAGACGCTTGTCCGCGAGCGCGAGCTTGCCGTCGCGGACGAGCGTGCCGATCAGGGCGCCCATGACGCTCTTGGTCATGGACCAGCCGTTGAGCGGGGTATCAGCGGTTATGCCGAAGGCATAACGCTCGCCGACGATGATCCCGTCCTGGACGACGACGACGGCGCGCGTG
>JAHFCD010000265.1:0-2500 GCA_023249695.1 Elusimicrobiota bacterium | reverse complement strand
AGAACGCGGCGTCGAGGACCGGGCTCAGCGTGGACGCCTCGTTGACGGGCAGGCCGGCGGCGGGGCCGGGCTTCGCCGCGGGCGGCGCCGGCGGCAGCGGCGACGCGGTCAAGGTCGCGCCGAGCCCCGGGCGGTAAACCGCCGTCTTGGGCTGCAGGCCGAAAAACGAAACCGTCACCGATTTCCGTTCGCGATCGACGCGCGCCCGGAACAGGCGCATGAGGAGGTAGGCCTCGTCGGCGATCTCCGGAGCGCGCTCGGGGTCGGGGTCCAGGCCGGACACGAAATACGCCGAGGCGAGCGCCTTGGCCTTGTACGAGCAGCCGACCGCGGCGAGGCGCTTGAGGCGGGGCACTCCCCAGAGCGCCGCCAGCGCGGCCGCGGCGAGCAGCGCCGCCGTCATGAGGACGGCAGCGCGCCGTCGAGGGCGGCCGCCGCGAAGCGGAGGAACGCGGCGGTCTTTTTGGGATTCTCGCGCTCGAGCCGGGCGAGCTCGTCGAGCATGAAGAGCTGGATCACGACGCCCCGGCCATCGGCCGAAGGCGCCACGAGGCGGCCGCGCGTCTGATGGGGCTCGGAGACGAGCCGGACCTCACCCTCGAGCCTGGCCAGCGCGGCCGAGGCCTTGAACAGCCGCGCCAGCGCCTTCCACCGCGTCTCATCGAGCGTCGTCTGGCGTTCTCCCGACGCGAGACGCGCGCGCAGCGTCACGGCCGGCAGGGGGAGATCGTAGCGGGAGGAGGACCGCGCCGCGTTCGGGTAAGACGACAGCTGGTTCGCGGGCGAATCGAGCGCGGAGCCGGGAAGGGTCGACGCCTCGGCGAACGAGTAAGGCGCCGTCGGATTCTCCGGATGCTCCGCGGGAGCCGACGGCGCCAGGCGTTCGATGTAGGACGCGAGGCGGGACCGGGCCGCGTCCGAGTCCGGTTTACCCGGCTCGCCCCGGACCTCGCGCAGGCGCGACAGGACGCGCGCCGGCCGGTACAGATAGGTCGAGGAGACGCCGGGCAGGCTCGCGTCCGGATGCTTGACGCGGCGCAGGCCCATGCGCGCGACCGCGTCCGTCTTCAGAATACGGCCGACGACCGAGGCGTCGCCGTTGTACAGGTAATAGCCCGGCTTGCGCGCGTCGAGCAGGAAGGCGGTGAAGGTCGGGTCCTCGCCGGCGAGATAGTCGAGCGCCTCCCGGTCGCCGCGGGCGAGGAGCTCTTCGGCCAGGCGGGCGAAATCGGCCGCGGCGGCCGGCGAGGCGGCGGAGCTCTTCGGCAAAATCTTGGAGCCCGCGCGCGCCTGGGCGACGATCTGCTCGGCGAGCGCGGCCGCGGCGCTCCAGGCGTCGACGAGGCCCTGGGCCTGCCCGCTGACGCCGAGGAACTCGGGAACGTGATCGGCGTTCATCCAGCGCTGCCCCGGCGGATAGCGGAGCGTGTTCTCGTCGAGCGCGTCTTGGATGCGCGTGCGCGCGAGCCAGAGCGCGTCGTCCAGCGGGTAGCCGAGCACGGCGACGCCGAGGAAGATGCTCTTGTTCGCGGAGGTGAGCGTCTTGTCGTCCACGCCCTCGAGCACGAGCCGGTCCGCGGGGCTCGGGCCTTCCGGCTCGGCGACGAGCCCGCTCGCTTTCCAGCCGTCCCACAGCTCGGCGAGCGCGGCGGCGCGCCGGTCCTCGGGGAGCTTCGCGAACTCCCCGGGCTCGTAGCGACCGAGAACCTGCTGCGCGTGACGCACGCGCAGCAGCGCCTCGGCCCTGCCGGCCGGCGCCGGAGCGGCCGGGGCCGTCGCGGCGACGGGCGAAGGGCGGGCGGCGAGCTGTATGCTCGCCAGCAAAGTCGACGGAGCCAGGCTTGGAACCGCGAGGGCCGGGTTGAGCGTCGCGAGGTCGAGCTGGAGCTGAAGCACCACCGGCGTCGGCGCCAGCGCGACGGTCAGCGCGGGCACGACCTCCACCACGCCCGCGCGGGCCGCGCCCGCCAAAACGAAGGCGGAGACGAGGAGGCGGAGCGGGAGCGCGCTCATGACGTTAGTATAGCCGTCTCGCCGCAAAATACCAGACTTTCGCGGCGAGAAAAAAAGGTCGCCCCGGCCATTCGGCCGGGGCGACCCGTTTAAGCCAGACCGGCGTTTACCAGCCGATCTTGCCCGTGTGAAGCATGTTGAACGCCGCGGACTTCTGCAGACGCTCGACCGGTGAGACCGTCGACGGCGTCGGCGCGGCGGGCCGCTCGGCGTCGTACGGCGCGCCGTCGCGGTTGAAGAGCATCAGCGAGTCGACGCCCGAGGCGTCGCGCGCCGTGACGATCAGCAGCTTGAGCGCGCGGACGGTCTGTCCGGCCGCGTTCGTGGTCTCGCCGTTGACGAGCTTGATCTCGCTGACGCCCTCGGCCAGATAGGCCGCGGGAACGGCGTCGTCCTTGAGGTTGTACAGGGTCGCCGAACGCTCGGCCCCGGAGATCACGATCTTCCGCTCGCCCTCCGGGTCGGCCACGGCCGCCGTGGCCGCGTC
>JAHFCD010000003.1 GCA_023249695.1 Elusimicrobiota bacterium | reverse complement strand
GAGGACCACCGCGGCGTTGGTCTGGAGCGTGATGGTCTTGTCGAGCACGGGGATGTCGATGACCTGGTTCTTGGACAGCGCCTCGAGCAGGGCGTGGCGGCCCGCGGCGACGGCGACCGCGTTCCAGGCCTCCTGGTCGCCGATCAGGCGCAGGAGCTCGACGGCGTGGGCGGCGTCGGCGTGCAGCGCGGCGAGCAGCTCCGCACGCGAGGACCCGTCGCGCACGCGCGCGAGCACGGCGTCCACGCCGGGTCCCAGGACGTTCGCCAGCGCCTGGCGCCGCTGCTCGTCGAGCGCCGAGCCCGGCGGCACGACGCGCAGCAGGGCGTCGCCGAGCAGACGCTTCTGGGCGTCGGTGAGCGGCAGGGCGCCGAGGCGCTCGATCAGCGCCGTCGCGGCCTCCGGGCTCAGGCGCGAGAGCGACAGCGACAGGGCGTTGAGGCCCGCGTCGAGCCGCGCCGGGGCGGCGCCCGCGTCGACGAGCCGCGCGAGGTCGGTCGCGCGCTCCGCCGCCTCGAGGCCGTCGGCGATCGCCCCGGTGACGACCTTCGTCGCCTCGGGCAGGAACGGCCGCAGCGGCTGACCCTTCGTTTCGTACTCTCCGCCGAACAGGTGATCCACCGTCAGGCGCGAGTCGCCGCGGCCGCGCTTGCCGTCGAGGCTGATCGTCACGCCCAGCAGCACCGCGTTCGAGTCGAGCTCGGCGTTGCCGTACTTGATCCGGTCCCGCTCGTAGGCGAGGTAGGCCTGGGTGCGGTCGGTCAGCTGCGCTTCCACCTGCAGGCGCGCCTTCTCGCGGTCGAACTCGATGCCGTCGCCGCGCTCGCGGCTGTACTGCGCGCGCACCGCCACCGGCACGCGGTGGAAGCTCGTCATCAGCGCGGCCTCGCCCTGGGTCACGGTCGTGTCCTTGTTGTAGCGCTGGCCGACCGACACGCTGAATTTCGCGTCGTCCATGCCCGGCACGCGTCCCCACAAGCCGGTCGTCCAGTGCGGCGCGTTCTCGAGGTTGAAGCCGGGCTTCACGGTCCCCGTGTTGAGGAGCTCCTGGTAGACGCGGTTGCCGATCGGCGATATGTTCTGCATCGCGCCGCCGAACACGCCGAGGAACAGCTCGTCGCCGGGCAAGCGAATGCGAAAGCCGATCGACTCGTCGAAGGCCTGGTTGGGCGCCAGGTGCATCATCTTCGTCAGGCTCGTCACGCTCCAGGCGATGTCCACCGGCCCGCCGAGATGATACGCGCGGCCCATCTGCGCCAGCAGGCTCGAGATCACGAGGCCCTGCGCGCGGTAGGCGTCGTCGTAGGTCAGGGCCGAGCGGACGCGGTCGAGCTCGCCTTGCGGCGCGCCGAGCGAGCCCGCGAGATCGACCATGCGCCCGACGCGCGGATCGGGGCCGTCGTTGAAGAAGCGCGCCTTCATGTCCACATAGGCGACCTGCGCGCGGATCCGGTAGTCCACCCACGAGCCGGGCTTGCTCTCCCAGCCTTTCGTCAGGTTTATATAAGGACTCGGAGCCACGAGATTCGTGCGCCCGTCCACGCCGAGCTGCCCGACCTCGAGGCTCAGCTTCGTGCGCGGGTTGGTCACCGTCACCGAGCGCACGGTCTCGTTGCGCACGCGCGCGTCGAAGACGAGCTCGTCGCCGGCCTTCGCCTGCGAGTGGTCGAGCGCGGCGGTGCCGTCGAAGACTCCGTCGAGCACGGCCCGCGCGCGCGTGAAATCCTCGGCCGTCATAGGCTTGCCGTCGGCGCGCTGGATGTCCACGCCGACCGGCACGGCGAGGCCGTGCGCCCGGAGGCCCGCCTCGTGAGCCTCCACGAGACGATTGCCGTCCGGCGTGAGAAAGCCTTTCGGATCGACGAAGGTCGGCCAATCGTTCGGCCGGAGGCGGCTGATGAGCGTGAGGCGGCGCAGGCGCGTGCGCTCGCCCTCGTCGAGGTCCTCGCGCAGCTGCGCCTTGCGCTCCGGCGTCATCGCCATGTACTTCTCGAGCGGTATGCTCCAGCGCGCGAGAAGATCGGCGGTCACCGGCGCCGAAACGGCGAGCGCGGGGAGGGGCGCGACGGGAACGGGCGCGGGCACGGCCGCGGACGCATTCAGAGCCAATAAGAGAAGTACGGCGAGCATTCCCTTCATTATAACAACGCCCCCGGTTCTCAGCCTGGGCCTCTCGGCCCGACGGCTTGGGCCTCCACGTTCAGGGTGCGCCGTTCCGCTTCCATCGTTGGAAACACCCGCTCACCGCATGTCGGCGGAGGTCGCCCCGTACGAGCTCGCCAGGTAGGCAGGCGGGATGATCCGCAGGGAGCCGGCGCGCGGTCGCCGGGCCCGGAGGATCATCCCGCCGGACGCGACGACTCGAACTCGCACAAGTCGCGACCGCCGCCGCCCGCTTGACGCCGACCCCTTCCTCGACCTATACTGTATACACGACCTTTTTAGTCGGGATTAGCAGGTCGGGAGAAACCCATGTTGACCGTCACGTCGAAGGCCGCCGAGAAGATCGCCGATTTCCTCAAGTCGGAGGAGTCCGCCCAGGGCAAGGCGTTGCGCCTCAGCGTCAACGAGTCCGGCTGCGCCGGCTACGAGTACAAGATCGGCTTCGACGAGAAGAAGCCCGCCGACAAGATCCTCCCCCAAACCGGCTTCGACGTGATCATCGACGCCGACAGCCTGAAGTTCGTCGCGGACGCGACGATCGACTACGCCGAGGACGAGACGAGCTCCGGCTTCCGCATCAAGAACCCCCTCGAGAAGGGCTCCTGCGGCTGCGGCAAGTCCAAGCAGTTCTAAGGGAAATCCCATGATCACCTTGACCGAGCGCGCCGCCAAGAAAATCCAGGCCCTGGCCTCCAAGAAAGGCCTGGCCCCGGTGCTGCGCGTGAAGGTCGGCTCGGGCGGCTGCTCGGGCATGAGCTACGAGTTCGTCGTCGCCGACGAGGTCGCCCCGACCGACATCGTGCATGAGGCGTTCGGCGCGAAGACCGTCGTGGACCCGAAGGCCGACTTCTTCATCGGCGGCTCTCAAGTCGATTACGAAGAGAGCCTGATGAAGTCGGGCTTCACGGTCAAGAATCCGCAGGCGACCTCGTCGTGCTCCTGCGGCAAGTCGTTCTCGACCTGATCGCCGCTTAGTTCGCCGGACCGGCGGCCAGCTCGCGGCAGCGCTTGGCCGGCTCGGGCGGCAGGTCGGCGCAGGATCCCGGGCCTCCCCCTCCTTCCTTCGACAGCTCCTTGACGCAGCGCGCGCGCGCCCGGAACGTCACGATGGCGTCGCACGCCGCCAGATCGCCCGCCCGCTTGGCCTTCACGTACAGGCAGTGCTGCGTCGGGGACGCGACGTCCTGGCACAGCTCGTCCCGGTGCAGCTCCTCCGCCAGGTCCTCCAGGCAAAAGCCGCGCGTGCGCGGGTCGGCGATCTCAAGGCACGGCGCGGGATCGCTCCGGCGGCGGGCGACGGCGCGAAAGCATTCTCCGCGCTGCTCCACCGCCGTCCGACGGCAGGCGCGTTCGGGCTCATCGACGACGAGGTCGGCGAAGGTCTTGTAGTCGCTGTCCTTGACCTCGACGTCGTAGGGCGAACCCTTCGCGCCCAGCGGCACGGCCTTGCCGTCCACGGTCAGCTCCAGCATCACCGACTGGCCGCTCCAGACGCAATAGGCGCCCTTGGGGCAGGGAGAGTTGATGAACTTCGCGATGCGCAGGACGGCCCGGCTCCCGGCGATTCGGGCGGCCTCCCCCTTTTTCAGACGGAACGGCTTTCCCAGCTCCGCCGTGATCGTCTTGGCCGCAGCCGGAGCCGAGGACGCGAGCAGGCACGAGAACAACAGGGCGGCGGCCTTCATGGATTTTCTCCCGCGCGGCGCTAGTACGGGAAGATCTCCTCGAGGGTCTTCTCCTCGTAGTCCCCGAGCTTCCGGAGCCCGTCCAGGTTGACCCGGTCGCGGTGGCCGAGAACGTAGAAGCTCATCGGCCGCGACTGGAAGCGCGCGGCGAAGGTCTCCAGGTCCTTTTGGCCGTAGCCGAGCACCCGCGCGAAGCGCCGCGGCCGCGGGTCCCCGCCTTCGATACCCTGCTCCTCCCAGTTTTGGAGCGTCGCGGGAATGATCCGGAACGGCAGGGGATTGTCGCGGTAGCCGACCTCGATCGTGCGCTTGGTCT
Source organism: Elusimicrobiota bacterium (assembly GCA_023249695.1). Lineage (GTDB taxonomy): Bacteria > Elusimicrobiota > Elusimicrobia > UBA1565 > UBA9628 > GWA2-66-18. The sequence goes on along the minus strand of JAHFCD010000003.1, from coordinate 14,164 downwards.
CGGAAAAGCGCTTCGCCGCGATCGGCGGGCGCCGCAGCAGCTCCGCCAACAAGGCGACCGCGTCGAGGGCCTTGTCCGCCTGGCTCCCGACCTGCCCGTACACCTCGTTGTCGTCGCCCTTGTAGGAGCCCATGTCGTAGCCGCCGCTCGCGGAGTAGGCCAGCGAGCGCGCCTCGCGGATTTCCTGAAAGATCACCGCGCCCATCCCGCCGCCGAGATAGCTCCGGTAGAACGCGTAGTCCACCGCGTGCTCCGGATCGAGGATCTCGTCGGCCGCGAACACGCCGGCCTGGGCCTGCACCATGTCGCGGTGCGTGAAGTAGACCTTGGGGCGCGACGGACGGAGCAGGCGCAGCGGCGCGCGCGCCGGCGGCGCCTTGAACGAGCCCCGGCCTCCGGCCAGCGCGGCGATGACCGCGGGAGACCGGTTGCCGATGTAGGACGTCTTCCGGCGGAAGCCGAAGACGCCGCGGATCAACTCCTGAACGCGGCCGAGCTCGAGCGCGCGCAGCTCGGCGTCGGTGAGCTCGTTGAGGACCGAGCCGTCCTTGCCGCGCTTGGCGACCTGCCCCAGCGCGTAGGAGATCGAGGCGGGATCCTTCTTCGTGTCCTGATGGGCGCCGATCGCCACGTCCACGGATTTCTTCAGCGTATCAGTCGACAGCGTGGGCGCCGCAAACCTTGCCCGCATCAGCTCGAGGGTCGCCTCCAAATTCGCGTCGAGCCCGCTGATGGAGACATACGACGAGTTCTCGCCGCAGCCGTAGGAGACGCTCGAGCCCAGGCGGTACAGGCGGCGCTTGTACTCCTCCGCGGTCATCTCTCCCGCCCCCGCGAGGTTGAGCAGGCCCAGCGCGGAGCACAGCGCGCGCTCCTGGCGGCGGCCGCGCTCGAAGGAGAAGGTCAAGGTGAACAGGTCGTTGAACGGATTGCCCGCCGCGTAGAGCTTGCCCGACGGCAGCGGCGCGAGCGCATAGTCGCGGCCCTCCACGAGCCAGCGCGGCGTCAGCGGTTCGGCGGGCAGGGCCAGCACCGCCGCGGCGAACGCCGACTGGCGCGAGGCGTCGATGCTGAGCTTGGTGAACACCGGCTTGGCGATGCTCGGAAGCTCCGGCTTGCCCTTGCGCCGGTAGGCCGTGATCCGGTCCTCGCCGAGATACTTCGCGGCGACCCGCGTCACGTCCGCTTTCGTCACGCGCCGAAGTCGGTTCAGGCTCTCGACCGTGACGGACCACGGCTCGCCGCGGATGAACGAGCCCGTCATGCGCGCGACGCGCGACTCGTTGGACTCGAGCGAGGCCTTCTCGCCGACCTCGTAGTTCGTGATCGCGCCCTTCAGGTCGTCCTCGGAGAAATCCCCGGCCTTGGCCGCCGCGACGGACGCCAGCAGCAGCGCGCGCGCCTCCTCGAGCGTCTGACCGAGCTTGGGCACGGCATGCGCCTCGAACTCGCCCGCCTCGTTGTAGAACCCCGCGCTCGCGCCGGCGCGCTTTACCTTTTGCGCCAGGTTGAGCTGCAGATCGATGATGCCGGTGCGGCCGTTGCTCAGCATCAGGCCCAGCACCTGCAGCGCGTCGGCGTCGGGATGGCGGACGGCGGCCGTCGGCCAGACGAGCTCGACCATCTCCTCCGCCTCGTAGCGAACCTCGACGGTCGCCTCGCCGCGCAGCGCGGGCAAGGTCCGCCGGTCGTCGGGCGCCAGCGCCTTCGGCTTCCACGCGCCGAAATGCCGCTCCAGGAGCGCCAGCAGCGTCACGCGGTCGAGATCGCCGGCGAGCGCGATCGCCATGTTTTCGGGAACGTACCAGCGCGCGTAAAACTCGTACATCTTCTTGAGCGAAGGGTTCTTCAGGTGCTCGATGGAGCCGAGCGTGGTCCGCCCGTAGGGATGGTCGCCGTACAGGCGCTTGTTGATCGCCTCGCCGAGGATGCGCCCGGCGTTGTCGAGCGAACGGTTCTTCTCTTCATAGACCGTTTCGAGCTCTCCCAGGAACAGCCGGAACACCGGCCGCGCGAAGCGCTCGGCCTCCACCGTCGCCCACGCCTCCGCGCGGTTGGCGGGGAAATTCCCGACGTACACGGTCTGCTCGTCGGAGGTGTACGCGTTCACGCCGATGACGCCGAGCTGGGCGTACACCTTGGACAGCTCGTTGGGGACGGCGTAGGCCGACGCCGCGATGTTCTCGGCGTCGATCTCCTTATATATTCTCGCGCGCTCCGCCGGATCGGCGGCGGCGAAGTGCTTCTCGTACAGGGCGAGGATGCGGTCCAGGTGCGGGGCTTCCTTCGCCTCGTCGAGCGTGCCCAGCGCGCGCGTCCCCTTGAACAGCATGTGCTCGAGGTAGTGGGCCATGCCGGTGCTGTCGGCGGGATCGTTCTTGGAGCCCGCGCGCACCGCGATGTTCGCGGCCACGCGCGGCGCCTGGGAATTCGGGCTCAGATACACCGTGAGCCCGTTGGACAGGCGGTGGACCGTCGTCTGGAGCCCGTCGCCGGCCAGCGGCGTCGCGACGGGCTCCGGGCCCAGGGAAAAGGAACGGAGCGGCGACCACAGCAGCGCGGCGACGAGGATTATTTTTTTCATGGGGTCTGGGGCGAGGATAGACCTTCGACGACGCCATGTCAAGGACGCCTCCCGATGCTATGATACCCGCCGTCCATGCGCCTACCCGCCTTCGTCTTTCTCCTCGTTGAGGCCTATTGGGCCCTCGGCTGCGTCGGCGCGCCGCCGAAGACGCCGATGGACTGGCTTCCGTATCCGGCCGGGCCGGCGCCGGCGGACACCGTCGTCGTTTTCCTCCCTGGCCGCGGCGATCGCGGCGCGGACTTCGAGAACCGCGGCTTCGTCTCGGCCGTGCGCCGGCGCAAGCTCCCCCTCGACCTCGTCGCCGCCGACGCTCACTGGGGCTACTACCGGACGCGCACGCTTCAGACGCGCCTGCACGAGGACGTCCTCGCGCCGGCGCGGGCCCGGCACAAGCGCCTGTGGCTCGCCGGAGTCTCGGCCGGAGGCTTCGGCGCCCTGCTCTACGCGCGCGCCCATCCCGGCGCCGTCGAGGGCATCGTGCTCCTCGCCCCTTTCCTCGGCGGAAGCCGCCTGATCAACGAGATCGAGCGCGCGGGAGGCCTCTCCGCGTGGCAGCCGGGCCCCGTCGAGGCGGAGGATCACGAGCGGGCCGCGTGGGCGTGGCTCAAGAATTACGCGCCGGGCGCCTCAGGATACCCGCGCCTCGTGCTCGGCTACGGCGGCCGGGATTCCTTCGCGCGCGCCAACGGCCTGCTCGCGGCGTCCTTGCCGCCCGCCGACGTGTTCACGGGCGACGGCGCTCACGACTGGGAAACCTGGCAGGGCCTGTGGAGCCGCGTCCTCGACGCCGGCGCGCTCAGCCCGCCGGACCCTTCGGCGCGAGGAACCGGATCAGAAGCTCCTGGACCTTGACCGTCTCCTCGAGCTGGGGCATGTGGCCGATCCCGGGGAGAACGACGAGCTCCGAGCCGGGAATCGATCGATTCAGCGCCGCGCCCTGCGCGAGCGGCGTCGTCGCGTCGCGGTCGCCCCAGATCAGCAGGACGGGCATCGCCAGGCGCGCGTAGGCCGCCCGCTCGAAGCTCGGCGTGACCTCGCCGCCGAGCACGAATCCCCGAACCCACTCCCCGACCCCGCGCACGTAGCCCTCCGCGCGCTGCGGCCGGCGGAGGATCGCCACGCGCTCCGGCGTGGCGGCCTCGTCCCGCTCCATGAAGCCGGCGAGGCCGCGCCGAACAAGCAGCGGGTTGGCCAGGGTCGACGCGACGAACATCTGGCGCAGCGGGCGCCAGGCCAATAGCGCGCGGGCAAGGGGCGAGGGCGGCCCCGCGGCCGCGTCCAGGCCGAGGGCGGGCGCGATGAGCACGAGCTTGTCCACGCGCTCGGGAACGGCGAGGGCCGCCTCGGCGACGGCGCCGCTGCCGAAGGAGTGGCCGACCAGCGAGGCCCTGCGCGCCCCAAGCGAGTCGGCGAGCGCCCAGAGCCTCACCGCCTGGGCCGCGCGTGAGTAGTCCCCGTTCGCCGGGCGCTCCGAGAAGCCGAAAGGCGGCAGGTCGACGGCGACGCAGCGAATTCCCGCGGCCGCGACGGGCTCGAGGATGGGCCGCCACAGGCCGCTCCACGCCCCCATCCCGTGGGTGAAAAGCACGATCGGCCCATCGGCGGGGCCGAGCTCCTGAACGTACAGGCGAACGTCGCCGGCGGCGACGAGCCGGCCCTCGGGCGGGACCGGCGTCCGCGTCTCGCGCAGCGCCGCGGCGATCCGGAACACGACGGGCGCGGCGGCGAGAAGCAGGACCCCGAGCCCGGCCGCGCGGAGCAGACGGGACGCGACGGCCGGCTTCTTCATCGGCGGCGCCCCCCTACAGCCGGTAGAGCATCCAGTACACGGTCACGCCGGTGACCGACACATAGAGCCAAACGGGGAAAGCCCAGCGCGCCGCGCGGCGGTGCTCCTCGAAGCGCCCCTTCGCCGCGAGAAACAGCGTGCGCAGGATCATGGGCAGGACCGCGACGGCGAGAAAGGTGTGCGTGATCAGGATCGTGAAATAGACGATCCGTATGGGCCCGGTCTTTTGAAAGCGCACCGAGCCCACGTGGAAGTGATACCAGAGGTAGCAGGCGAGGAACACGGCGGAGCACAGGAAGGCCGCGATCATGGTCCAGCGGTGCGCCTCGCGCCGGCCCGTCTGAATCAGAGCCCAGCCCGTCAGGAGCAGGACGGCGCAGGCGCCGTTGAGGGAGGCGTTCAGCGCCGGGAAGGAGGCGAGTTCCAACTAACCGACTTCCTCGACCTCGACCGCCTCGTGCTTGCCGGAGGTCGGCGCCGGGCCGGTGTTGAAGCGCGGCTTGTGCTTGGCGACGAACGCGCCCGCGATATCCTTCAGCTCTTCGATATCGGAGACGTCGGCGGAGGCGACGAAGTCGAAGTAGATGTCCGGCGAAACGGCGAACAGCTGCTCGCGCGTCGGCTCGGCCTTGCTATCCATGTGCGCGGCGAGCGACTCGTACACCGAGCCGGTCAGCGCGACGCCGACGAACAGCACCTGCGGATTGCGTTCCGCGTCGAAGGTGACGAATTCATAAACGCCCGGCTTGTGCGGGGCGTGGTCGGGAAGGGCGGCGGGCTTGAAGCGGTAACAGCGCTCGGACATCGCGATGCGGAATTTTCGGGCGGCCATGGGGGCTCCTTACGCTTTTTGCGGCGTGCGCCAGAGCGCGCGGCCGACGAAGAACGGCCCGAGGTTCTGGATGTACTGCGAGGTCTGCACCGTCGGGCGCATGGCCTCGACGAGCTGGGACAGCGGGGCCAGCTCCTTGCCCATCAAGCCGATGACGAAGTCGTTGTCGTTCTTGTCGAGGCCGTGGCAGGCCAGGCGCACGTCGGAGGCGACGCCCAGGTCGCCGAACTGGCGGCCGATGACGCCGTGCTCCTTGAGGATCGGGCCCTGCTCGGCGCGCGTGAGGCGGGAAAAGGCGCCGCTGCGGCGCAGCGGATACCAGATCGCCCACGGCGTCGCGGGATCGGTCGCCATGCGGCGCGGGCGGTGCAGCAGCCAGTCCTCGAGCTTCGGCTCGTAGCCGATCGAGTAGGTCCGGCCGAGCATCGAGAACTCCTGCTTGACCGTCAGATCCTTGAACGGGCCGGACGCGAGGTCGCGGCGCAGCTTGGTGACGAGCAACTCCGGGTTCTCGGTCATCGCGAGCACGGCGACGCCGGTCGGATCGTTGACCTCTTCATACAGCACGCAGTCCACGCCGCAGCCGATGAGGCCGTTGATGAGCGGCTGGGTGTCGCGGCAGCCGCCGAAGGCGGTCAGCTGCATGAACAGCCGCTTGTCGGAGAGCTGAGGCTGGCCGTTCAGGGGTCCGCCTTTCTCGCGGAGATCGAGCGGCGCGGCTTCGGCGGCGGGCGGGGTACCGGCGGGCTGTTGGGGGTGGCTCACGACGACAGCTTACTTCTTACGGTCCCCGCCTGTCGAGGCTTCGTCCTTGTCGAGCCGGTCGAGCGCGGCCGTCGCGTCGGACATCACCGAGGACCCCGCCGGCGCGAGCGCCTTCGCGCGCGTCCACTCCACGCGCGCCCGGGCCAGGTCGCCCTTCTGGTAATGGATGAGGCCGGTGAAATACGTCTGCAAGGCCTCGTGCTCGTCCTTCTTCTCGGGAGCGGACTTGAGGTTCTTCGGGGCCTTCCCGGGGGCGTCCGGCGTCTCGCCGTACAGGGCGGCGATCTTCTCGAGCCCGGCCCGCGCGTCGTTCGCGGTGTCGGAGCCCGCGGGGGCGAGGCCCTTCGCCTTGCGCCAGGAGGCCCGCGCCTTCTCGTAGTCGCCCTTCTGATAATAGATCACGCCCTCGAGATAATTCTGCTGCGCCTCGCGCTCGGAGGAGGACGGGACCATCGGCGGCGGGGCCGCCGTGACGGGCGCCTCGCCTTCCGCCGCCTTGGGGGCGCGGGCGTCGAGCACGGTCAGGCCGAACTCGCAGAAGTCGTGGGTCGCGTCGAGCTCGAGGCAGGCGTTCCACTCGCGCCGCGCCTCGTCGAAGCGGCCCGCGCGGAGGTGATCGAAGCCCGCGACGAAGTGGAAGTCGGCGGCGGGGCGGATCGAGACGGCGGGAGGCGGTTCGGCCGCACGGAGAGGCGCGGCGCACAGGAGCAGGGCGGCGGCGAGAAGCGGGCTCAGTTGAGGAGCTTGTCGATCGCGCCGACGAGGTCGTTGAGCTCGAAAGGCTTCTGCAGGAACTGGTCGCAGTTCTTCGCGATGAAGTCCTGCTGGGACGAGCTGAGCTTCTTGCCGGAGATCACGACGATCTTCATCGCCTTCGTCGCCGGGTTCGACTTGAGAATCTGGCAGACCTGGAAGCCGTCCATGACGGGCATCAGAAGGTCCACGACGAGCAGGTGCGGGAGCTTCTTGCCGATGATCACGAGCGCGTCCACCGGGTTGTTGGCGACCTGCACCGTGTAGCGGTCCTTGTGCTTCTGGAAGCCCTTCTCGAGGAGCCGCGTCATCATCGGCTCGTCGTCGAGGATCAGGACCTGCTTGTGCGCGTCCTCGATGTTCGACGGGATCGGCATCTCGTACTTCTTCATGAACACGACGAGCTCGGAGAGGGGGATGCGGCGGTGGCCGCCGGGCGTCACGCGGGCCTTCAGCTTTCCTTTATTGACCCAGTTGATGACGGTCGTGTGAAAGACGCCGCACAGACGCGCGACTTCGAACGTCGTGAACGTCTTCTCGCCGAATTCTCCAGTGGTCATCGTACGATGGTAATACTTTTCCCCCCTGGGCTCAACAGGTAAATATCCCCCGGAAACAAAGTCCCGATCCGTCAGTCGCCGACGCCCACGTCCGCCGGACGCCGCGCGGACCAACTCTCCCCGAGAAGATCTTCGACGGCGCCGAGCAGTTGGCGGCGGCCGATCGGCTTCCGGAGATAGGCCGCGCCGCCGGCTTTGAAGTTCTCCCGGTAGTCTCCGATCTCGCTGGAGGCGGTCAAAAAAAGCACGGGCAAGGATTCGAGCCCCGGCATGGCGCGCAGACGCCGGCACAGCTCGAAGCCGCCCGCGCCCGGCAGGTTCAGATCCAGGATGACCAAGTCCGGAGCGCCCGCCCGCAGCGCGCCGAAAAGTTCCTCGCCGTCTTTAAGCGCGCAGCACTCGTAGTCCGCCTCGAGCCAGGCGCGCACCGCGGTCAGGAAGTCCGGCTCATCGTCCACCATCAGGATTCGAGGTTTCATACCGCCGCCGCCGCGCCGGCGGCCCGCGCCGCGGCGAGCGTTTCGGCCAAGGCCGCGAGCAGCTGTCGCCGATCGATGACCTTGCTGAGGAATCGAGCGCCTCCGACTTGAAGATGGCGATTGAAGTCCTCGGTCGTATTCGAGGCGGTCAAGAAGACGACCGGGGTGGCGGCGAAACGCGGGTCGGCGCGCAAGTCGCGGCATAGATCAAAGCCGCCCTGCTCCGGCATATGAACGTCGAGCAGAACGAGATCCGGCGCCAAAGCCGCGATCTGCGCGTAGCTCCATTCGCTTCCGAAGAGGGTCGTCACGCGATACAGAGGCTGCAGCGAACGCCGCATCGCCGTAAGAAAGTCCGCTTCATCGTCGATGATGACGATCTTCGGCCTAGCGTCCACTTTCGTTCGCATGGATCGAGCCTCCCAGCGCCGGGGCGAGCGTGGAAGAAGTATAGCCGCCGAAAGGGTCGGAGACCACCAAATATCCGCCAAATTTACGAGCGGCGGCTAGGCGTCGAAGCGGTAGCCGAGGCCCGGCACGGCGATGATGCGCGACCCGATCTTCTCGCCGATTTTACGGCGCAGCGTCGAGACGTGCACGCCGATCGTGTGCGGATCCGAGTAGTCCGCCGGATCATAGCCCCAGACGGTCTCGAGCAGGAACGCCGCGGAGAGAACGCGCCCTGCTTTGCGAAGGAAGGTCGTCAGGAGGTCGAACTCCTTGCGGGTGAGCGCCACGCACTTGCCCGAGACCATGACCGTGCGCGCGGACACGTCGATGACGAGTCCATGGCTTCTGAGCTGCTCGCTCAGCTCCTCCGGCGCGCCGTAGCGGCGCAGGACCGCCGCGACCTTGGCGCGGATCAAGGCCGGCGAGACCGGCTTCGGAAGGTAGTCGTCGGCGCCTTGATCGAGGCCTTCGGCCTGGTCTCCGGCCCCCTTGTGAACGCCGGACATAAGGATGAAGGGCACGCGCGAGGTCTTCTTCTCGGCACGGAGCTTCGAGAGCAGCGAAAGGCCGCTGCCGCCGGGCATCGAGACGTCGGAAAGCACGAGGTCGGGAACCGCCTCGACCGCCGCCTCGAACGCCTCTCGAGCGCCGCCGGCGCACGTGACGACGTATCCCTCGGCCTTGAGTACGTCGCCGTAAATTCGCCGGCTGTCGGGCTCATCGTCAACGAGCAGTATCCTGCATCGGGGCGGCACGCGCGTATTATACAGAGCGCTGACCCCGCTGACAACGCCGACATTGTAGGGCCCCTGTTTTCGAATTAAACTCTCACGAGCCCCGGAGGTCGAATGAGCCCCGTCACGAGAAAAGTCCGCGCCGAGGCGCGTGAGCGGCGACACACCGATCGCGCTCATTCAAGAGGCGGCCGAGGACATGGCGCGCGCTTCCGCTTCACGCTGCCGCTGTCCTCCAAGCCTCCGATCGAGCCGAGCGATGAGGATACCCATGTCCACGCCAACTCGTAAAAAAATACTGATCGTCGACGACGAGCGCGACCTCGTCCAGCCGTTGGCCCTACGCCTGGCCGCCGACGGCCGTTACGAAGTCGCCGTCGCCTACGACGGCGCCGACGGGCTGTCCCGAGCCGTGCAGTTCCGGCCCGACATCGCCCTCATCGATCTCGCCATGCCGAAGCTCGACGGCTGGCGTCTCTGCCGCAGCCTGCGCGAGGATGCGCGGACGCGAAAGACCAAGGTCATCATCATGACCGCCTGGCTGTCTCCGGATTTGGAAAGGCGCGCCTTGGCCGAGGGCGTCACTCAACTCCTGCTCAAGCCTTACAAGGAAGCCGATCTGCTCGAGGCTCTCACGGCCGATTTCGGTATCGTCAACGCCGGCGGAGGAGGACACGCGCATGAAGACCCGAAATAAGACACGCCCGGCGCCGCAGCTGAGCCTAGAGCGGCCCCGCATCGCGATCGTCGAGGACGATCCGGATTTCCGCGCGCTCATCCAAGGCTGGCTTCGTCCGAGTTACGACACGATCAGCTTCGCAAACGCGGAGGAATGGCTCGACGGCGATGAGGATGCCATCGCCCCCGACCTGCTGATCACGGACGTGAAAATGACCGGGGCCAACGGCTTCAAGCTGTGCGCGAGCGTGCGCGCCCATCCGGCCTACGCCGGACTGCCGATCCTGTTCCTCACGGGAGTGGACTCGGACGAGGGGTTTCTCCTGGGCCAGGAAGCCGGGGCGAGCGCCTACCTGACCAAGCCCGTCGAACGGCTGGTTTTGCTCTCCAAAATCGAAGATCTCCTCAAACAAAACAGCAATAGCGCGGCTTTAGCGAATTTTATCTGATGCCTGGCGGCGCCCGTCGGCGCCGCCGCTTATACTTGCAGTACGATGCCTCGAATTCTCAGCGCCGAAGACGGCTCCTCGCCGCCGGCAAGACCAAGCCCCCGTTCACCGTTTGGACGCGCGGCGGCTACCAGCCTTCCTGTCTTCCCTGACGCGCTGAAATGATAAGCCGTCCGGGAACACGGGGAGTCATCGGACCGTGCTATAATTGCTCGATGCATTTCGCCCGGTGTTGGGTTCAAGCCTAATCCGTATGACGTACGCACTGAACCAAGGGCCTTCAAACGACGCGGAGAGCCCGATCGCTCTCCAAATCGCACATTTTTGCAGGATGAATTTCGGCCCTTATTCTAACGGGCTAATAATTCGGTAGAGCCGTAATACATAATTCGATTTCGGTGCGATACCCAAGTGGTCTAAGGGGATGGTCTGCAAAACCATTATTCGCGGGTTCGAATCCCGCTCGCACCTCCACTTTCAGCCTTCCCCGTCGGACTTGCCTGAGCGAAGCTAGGAACCTGAGCAATTAGTCCGCGGGCATTCAGGTCGGCCAGCTCCTTCGTCGATTCTCGCTTCCAACGTTGGAAGCAATATCCTTAGGCGCTCCGTTTGCCGTTTAAACAGAGCAGGACCCGACTTAATTGCTCAGGCTCCTAGCGGCCGGTCTTCGGCGGCAGCGCTTTCAGACGGATGAGCCCCTCAAGGGGCGCGAACTCGGGATCCTTGTGCACCAAGGTCGCGCCCAGACGCTCCGCCGTCGCGGCGATCCAGGCGTCGGCGACGGAGAGCTTGTGACCGGCCTTGATCCGCGCCGCGGCCAGCCCGAGAGGCTCGTCGCTCTCCACGACTTCAAGAGGCAGCTGCTTGAGCTGCAGAACGCCTTGGCGGGCGGCGGATTCGCCCTGCTCCTGCTCCAAGACGTAGGCCAGCTCCATGATCGACATGAAGCTGATGAAGACCGCTCCCTTCTTGCCGTGCTGCCGGAGTATCGCCTCGACCTCGGACGCGCCGGGCTCGTTCTCCCTCAGGCTGAGCAACGCCGAGGTGTCGAGAACGAAGAGCTCAGCGGCGGGCATCTTCCCGTCTGCCGGCCAGCAAAGCCTTCGTCAGCCCTTTCGAAGCCGATCCGCGGAAAGCGGCGATGGGGTCCTTGGCGACGGGAAGGACATAGATGACCTTCCCATCGTCCGCCCACTCCAGCTGCTGATGGGCCTTGAGCTTGAAGCGCTTGCGGATGCGGGCCGGAATCGCCGTCTGCCCGCGATCGCTCAGTGTCGTGACCATGAGCTCAGTGTAACAGCCGCCCCGGCCTCTGTCAAGTCGTTATTAAAAAAATACATGTAAAACAATTTTTTAGCATGTAAAATTTTCCCGACAAAATGAGGAGGGCCCCGGTGCGATTCGCCTTTGGCGAAGCGGCCGGGGCCTTCCCTTTTACAGGAACCGCCTCTTAGTAGACGATCCCCTTCTTCGCGGCCTGAACCTTCAGCGCCTCCACCAGACGCGTGTCGAAGGAGTCCGCGCGCTTCGCCCCCGACTGATTCTTCAGCCAAGAGGCGCGCTCGACGATCAGGCCGTCCATCTCCTTCTTGAGCTTCCGGCGCTCGGACGAGATCTCGTTGAGCTTCGCCTCGCGCTTGTCCGAAGACACTTCGCGCAGGGCGTCCGGCAGTTCGTCTTCCTTAACATCCTTCAGAGCCACGCGGTTCTCCGCGACGGCCGCGGCCAGGTCCGAGTTGACCGCGAAGCCGGCGCGCGCCTTGTACTCCGCCCGCTCCGCCGCCGCCGGCGCCGACGCCATGCCGCGCACGGCCGCCGCGAGCATCCCCGATTCGCGCGCCGCGGCCTTGCCCCCGCCGTAGGCGAGGCCCGTGCCCTCGAGCTTGGCCGAGAGCGACGCCATCCGGTCGTCGAACGGGGTCGCGACCGCGATCATCCCGCCGTCCTGGGGCACCGGCAGCAGTCGCCCTTCGCCCATGCGGGAGATGTGGTTGAAGGCGACCGTGGCCTGCGCGTCCGTCCCGCACTGGACCGAGTTCACGATCAGGCCGCGGCGCACCGCCTTCTGCAGCACCGAGGCGAGCGTCGGAGCCTCGGGGTAGTCCTCATGCGGGGGCGCGTCGCCGACCAGGTAGACGACCTTGAAGGTCTTGGGATCCTTGCTCCAGGCGATCTGCTCGACCGCGGCGTCGAGCCCCGCGATCACGTGCTCGGGCCCGTCGCCTCCGCCCTCGGCGGCGAGCGTGAGCAGGTCCTTGTAGGTGTTGTCCAGGTTCTCGGACAGGTCGAAGACCTTGGTGACGTAGGAGTCGCCCTTGTCGCGGAAGGCGACCAGGCCCATCTTGACCCTCGGCGCCGGGCGCCCCTTCGCGATCTCGTTGGCGATGGCCCAGATGCGCTGCTTGGCGCCCTCGATGAGGCCGCCCATCGACGAGGTCGTGTCGATGACGAAGACGACCTCGACGCTGGGCCGCGCCGCGGTTTCCGCCGCCTGCCCGAACGAAACGACCGTCATCAGAACCGCCGCGACAAGCCCAAGTTGAGTCTTCATGTTATCCGCCTCCCCCGGCCCTTGGCCGTTGGGTCTGTGACCCAGCCGCGACGAAAAAGTTCCCGACGCCCCCAACGCCGGCAGCGGACGGTCCTATCGCCTAGGCCCTAATCCGCGCCCTCTCTGGGCCATCGGTCCCAAGGCAAATCGGGCTTCAGGGGCTAAAATCTTCCTATATGAAGACCATGAACGTGTCGCTTGCCTTAATTTTGACGATGCAGCCGTTGGCGCAGGCGCAAACCATGGTCGGGCGCGCCGGCACGATGACGTCGGTTCCCGCCCTCGGACTGCCCGCCTTGAATTCCGCCCCCGCCTTGGGCGCCCCCTCTCTCGCCGTTCCCAACCTGATGTCGTTGACCCCGTCGTTGGCCCCCGCGCTGACCCCTTCCCTATCCGCTATCATGGCCGTGCCGGCCGCCGCCCGCGTCGTCGCCCCGGCCGCCGCCAAAACCATGGACCCCATCAAGGCCGTCACGCCCGAACCCGCCCGCGCCCTTCCCGTTCTTCAATCCGCCGCCGCCACGCCCGAGGCCCCCGACAATTCGGCCCGCGCCTTCGACGGCGAGTCCACGAAGCGGCCCGCGGCCGAGGAAACCCCCGTCCCCGCGTCGGCGTCCGAGGCCGCGGCTCCGAGCCTCTCTCTCCCGGTGAAGACCTTCACCCTCAAGAACGGCCTCCAGGTCGTCGTGCACACGGACAAGACCAGCCCGGTCGTCGCCGTCTCCGTCACCTACAAGGTCGGCTCCCAGAACGAGACGCCCGGCCTCTCCGGCTTCGCCCACCTGTTCGAGCATCTGATGGCCCAGGGCACGAAGTCCCTCAAGCCCCGCGAGATCTCCCACCTCATCGAGTCCAACGGCGGCGTGCGCAACGCGTACACGATGCGCTCGAACACGACCTACCACTCCGTCGTTCCGAAGTCGGCGCTCAAGACCGTCCTCTGGGCCGAAGCCGAGCGCATGAGCACCCTCAACGTGGACGATCGAGCGCTGGCCCTCGAGAAGCAGGTCGTGCTCGAGGAGATGCGCCTGCGCTACATCAACTCCGCCTACGCCAAGGCCCGCGACGCCGGCATGGCCGAGACCGCCTTCGGAAAGTGGGAGAACCAGCACACGACGATCGGCGAGGCCGAGGACGTGCGCAACGCCCGCCTCGAGGACGTCCGCGCCTTCTATCTCTCGCACTACGCGCCCAATAACGCGGTGCTGTCCCTCGCCGGCGACGTGACCGAGGAGGAGGCCCGCGAGCTCGCGGAGCGCTTCTACGGCCCGCTCGAGACGCGCGTCATCGCGCCCGCCCCCGATCTGTCCGAGCCGCGCATGACCGGCGAGACCCGCCGCATGATCGAGGATAAGTTCGCGAAGGTCCCCCTTCTGATGACGGCCTGGAACGCGCCCGCGCGCGGCACCAAGGACTACTGGGCGCTGACCTTGCTCGGCGAGATCCTGGGCGCCGGCGAGGACAGCCCGCTGTACCGCGCGCTCGTCAAGGACGCGAAGATCGCGCTCGGCGTGAACACGAACTTCCCCTGGTGGAC